>NZ_JBDOBO010000107.1:0-6528 GCF_047723935.1 Gluconobacter sp. | reverse complement strand
GGAAAACTCTATAACGGCTTCGTCACGCCAATAGACTGAATTGTGCAACAGAGCCCCCCATGACTGCAAAACATATGGTACCACCTTTATGAGACACAGCACACGGCTGTATTCCATGACGTGTTGCACTTGTCCGGGACAGTCCGTCCAACGATCCCCTTCCGGACACATGAAGGAGACATCCGATCATGGCGCGGCGCCGTCTTCTGACCCGTGAAGCTCTCGCCCGACATTACGAGCCTTCTGTCGATGATCGCGAGATCACGAGACATTTTACACTCAGCCAGGATGACTTCGATCTGATCGCAACCCGCCGCGGAGAAACCTCCCGATTGGGTTTTGCGATGGTCATGCTCTACATGCGCTGGCCGGGACGGGTGCTGGAATCTGGTGAAACACCACCGGCTCCCATTCTGTCATTTGTTGCGCGGCAGCTCGACCTGTCCCCTGGGCTCTGGTCCCATTACGGACGTCGTGACGAAACCCGTCGATCCCATCTGGCCCACCTGATGAAGCGTTATGGCTACCGAACCTTCGATCGGTCGGCATTTCATGACATGACCGGTTTCGCGATGCCAATTGCACATCATGTGACCCAGCCATCCCGCATGGCTGCGATCCTGATTGACGAGATGCGTCGCCGAAGCATTCTCCTGCCGTCGGTCACTGTCATTGAAGCCTTGGTGCGCCGTGCTCGCCAGCAGGCCGATCACCTTGTCCATGACGTCCTTGCAGGGGATCTGCCGCTGGAAACCCGTTGTCGTTTGGACAAAATGCTGGAGCGTCGTGGCGATCGCAGTGCCTCCTCGCTCTCGTGGCTGCGTAACCCGCCCCTGTCACCAGCCGCGCGCAATATCCTGCGATTGCTGGAACGCCTGGAGTATGTACGATCCCTGAACCTCGACAGCGCTCGCGCCACGACCATACCGCGTGTGGCCTTTGACCGTTTGAGCGAAGAAGCTGCCCGGATTACGCCCCAACATCTGGCCGAGCTTCAGTCATCCCGTCGTTACGCCATTCTGGTGGCAGCCGGGGTCCGACTTGAGGAGGTTCTAACCGACGCGACCCTCACAATGATGGACAAACTCCTCGGAAGCATGATGCGCCGTGCCGAGCACCGGATCCGTGACAAAGCGATTGTCACCATGCGATCGTTGCAGGCCCAGCTTCGTCTGCTGACAACCTCCTGCCGTCATCTGATTGAGGCGCGTGATCAGGGTGTTGATTCACTGTCTGCCATTACGGGAATTGACTGGCCCCGCCTCCAGGACGCCATCGGCAGGGCTGAAACCCTGACAGCTCCAGAGACCATTGATCGCACGGCCGAACTGATCAACCGGCATCGCTCTCTTCGTCCTGCCATTGGTCCATTCCTGAACGCGTTCCAGTTTCAGGGTGGTCGCACGGTACAGGGATTACTGAAGGCGGTGCAGATCATTGGAGACCTCTATCGGACCGGTAAACGCCGCTTGCCTGACTCCTGTCCGATCCGTTTCATTCCGCCTTCCTGGCACAGCTTTGTCAGGCCAGAGGGAACAGTCATACGACAGGCTTACGAACTCTGTGTTCTGACCCAGCTGCGCGAGCGTCTGCGTGCCGGAGACATCTGGGTAACGGAAAGTCGCCAATACCGCGCATTCGACACCTACCTTCTTCCGGAAGCCACGTTTGCAGCGATGCGCGCGCAAGGACCGTTGCCTCTGGCGATCAATGCTACGGCTGACACGTTCCTTTCTCAACGGCGTGCAGTGCTGGAAACCGCGCTGAACCAGGTGACGGCTCTTGCCAGGAAGGGCGAGTTGTCACAGGTCCGGCTTGATGCACATGGTCTTGTGATTTCGCCTCTGAAAGCAATTACACCCCCTGCTGTGGAAGAGTTGAGGCGGGCGGCTTACGACCGGCTGCCACGGATCAAGATTACTGATCTTCTGCTGGAAGTGGACCGCTGGATCAGATTCACCGACTGCTTTACCCATCGCCGTTCCAGCCGTGTCGCGGATGACAAAAACGCCCTGCTGACGGTGATCCTGGCGGATGGGATTAATCTTGGTCTGACACGCATGGCCGACACCTGTCAGGGTGCCACCCTGCGCCAGTTGGCGCATCTGCATGACTGGCATATCAGCGAGGCCGGATACGCCGAAGCCCTTGGCCGTATGGTTGCAGCCCATCGTGGGCTGCCCCTGGCGTCACTCTGGGGAGACGGCACATCGTCCTCAAGTGATGGTCAATTGTTTCATGCAGGTGGCAGAGGCGCTGCGATCAGCGATATCAATGCGCGCAATGGCAGTGAACCGGGCGTCAGTTTCTACACCCACATCTCCGATCAGTATGATCCGTTTTCGACCCGGGTGATTGCTGCGACGGCCGGTGAAGCGCCCTATGTTCTGGATGGACTGCTTTATCATGCTAACGGACTTTCCATTGAAGAGCATTATACAGATACGGGTGGGGCATCGGATCATGTTTTCGGGCTGATGCCCTTCTTTGGTTATCGATTTGCGCCCAGGATACGGGATCTGAAAGAGCGGAAACTTCACCTTTTTCCGGGACAACACCCGGGCGAACTTCTGGGTGGGATGGCCGGTGACCTGATCAATACCAACCATATTGTGGAACACTGGGACGACCTGCTGCGTCTCGTCACATCTATTCGGAGTGGAACCGTGACCGCTTCGGCCATGCTGCGCAAACTCGGATCTTACCCCCGTCAGAATGGTCTGGCTGTGGCTTTGCGCGAAGTCGGCCGGATCGAACGGTCAATTTTTATGCTCGACTGGATACAGGATCTGGATTTGCGCAGACGAACCCAGGCTGGACTCAATAAGGGAGAAGCCCGGAATGCGCTGGCTCGGGCGCTCTTCTTCAATCAGCTTGGCGAACTGCGGGATCGGCGTTTTGAAAATCAGGCCTATCGGGCGTCAGGTCTGAACCTGCTGGTGGCAGCGGTCATCCTATGGAATACGCGCTATCTTCAGTCTGCCATCACGACGCTCGGTATTTCAGATGACCTGGCCCAGCATATCGCACCCCTCGGCTGGGAGCATATTTCTCTGACAGGCGACTATCGCTGGAATGTCGATGAGCAGCCCGAAGCTGGCGCGTTACGACCGCTTCGGGTACCTGCATCCCTACTTGTTGCGTGAACCTCAATGTGGCCAGTTCTACAGGTGTTCACTCCAAGCGTACGTAAAATACACTTTCGTGTCGTGATCCCGGTTAGGAGCCGGCAGGCGTGTTGTTACCGGAAGCAGAAGAAGATAGTTCTGGTTGTCCCGTGCCACAAAAGCGGCAGCAACAGTGGTCGGGCGATCCTTGCGTCCTTCGCTTTCTCCGCGCGCGTCCTGCCAGTGCCATAGATAGGGGTATCGCAAGACCATTCCTGGCCGAAAATCGATGCTCATGGCTAAGGAGTAATGTCCAGCAGGTAGCCGTCGATTGCTTGTCCAATGTCCCGGGCCAGATCGGCAGGCATGTCCGCTGTCGCGCCGACCACACGCCTGTCGGCATCACGGGCTGTCAGTGCCTCATATTGTTCAACGCTGAGCATGATCAGGCGCGGTTTACCGCGCTGGCTGATTGAGACCGGACCTTGCAGGGCACTGGCGATGATGTCGCCTGACTTACGAGACAGGTCACTGGTCGAAAATGTGCGCATGATCCCCTCCTTCAATGAAGCGCAATAATACAGCAAATACAGCATTGATGTAAATGACGGAGATTATCACGGAATATGGTGCGGCATTGTGCTGCTTTCGCCGCAACACAATGTTGGTTTTGTCTGAATTTAATTGCCTTCTGGGCCGAAGATACGGCACGATTTGCCTTGCGTTCGGCACGAGACTCCGCGGGGCTTGAAAGCCCGGTTTCCGGCTGATTATCCTTATATTCTGGATTTTTTCGACTGGCGTTGTGGTCGGATTTTTTATGTCCGACAAGAGAAATTATCGGACATAAAAACGGGGGAGGGGGCAGAAATGAGAAAAGAATCTGGCTTCAAGTTAATGGTCGGTTAGGTTGAATTGGAACTCCTTGCCTTCACGTTTGTAAAGGCGTATTTTCGGGCATATCTGGCAAGGAGAAAAGAGTATGGCGTCCATCAATCTAAGGATCGACAGCACCCTGAAGGATCAGGCTTATGCCCGTCTCGCGGAGCTGGGCGTGACGCCGTCCGACCTGATCCGCCAGACCTTCGAATATGTCGTGCAGACCGGAAAACTGCCCGTCTCGCGGCATGTCCTCTCCAGCGAGGACGCGGATCTGCTGCAGGTGGTGCGTGAACGTCTTGCCGCACCACAAGCCCCTGTAACGGTGACACTGGATGAGCTGTGAGCCTCTATACGCTCCAGTTCGACCCGCGCGCCCTGAAGGAGTGGCGCGGGCTTGATCGCACAATCCAGATACAATTCAAAAAGGTTCTGGCCAGACGGCTGGAGGCGCCCCGGGTTGAGGCCGCCCGCCTATCTGGTACGCTGAATGACTGCTACAAAATCAAGCTCAGGGCCAGCGGCTACAGGCTTGTCTACCGGGTGATCGACAGCCAGGTTGTCGTCCTCGTTCTGGCGATTGGCGAGCGGAACCAGTCCAGGGCCTACGAACAGGCCGGGAAACGGCTCTGAGTATGCGCATCGAACGTCTTACCGCTCGCCCAGACGATGTAGCGTCCGCCCTGACCCGTACTGCCCTGGCATTTGGCGCCCTCGACCACCAGCTGCGCCGTCACCCTCTGCGCGAGGCTGTGCTGTTCAGGGCGCGGCTGGAAGCAGCCCGGCAGTGCGCGGCCGTGGATGGTTTTCTGATCGATCCCTGGCAGCTGGCCGCGAGCCTTGAGGGGTTGCGACCGCGCATACGCGGCCAGGATGTGTACGAGCGGGGCAGCGAGGTCGATGCCCTGCGTTACGCCTTTGAACAGTATCAGTGGCTTGCCCGGGCTTCAGCATCTCAGGAAGAGCGGATTGCCGAAGCGCTTAGCCGTGCAGCCCTGCCGGTTGGCCGTCTGGGTGTGCTGTGGGGCAGTGCTCTGGCCTTCCGGGAGTGGATCGAAGGCGGTGAGGCGCGTGCCCCCTTCCGTGGGGCGCTGGTGCGTCTATGGCAGGCGGCGGCATTTCGAACCGGCATCTCCTGGGATGAGCGGCGCTGGATCCCTGCATGGCTGGGTGCTCTGCAGCGCGAAGCGGCCGGGATCAGGGATATGGTTCAAACGCTGGAGCGCTCCTGGCGGGACGCGCGGGCGCAGGCCGGTGATCAGCGGCGTAATTCGAAAGCCGCTCTGGCCATCGACATCATTGCCGCCCATCCGGTTATTTCGGCCACGACCCTGGCCGCGCGGCTGTCAGTGTCGGTTCAGGCCACCTGTGTCCTGCTGGAGCGGTTCGTCGAACGGGGGTTGGTCTTCGATGTAACCCGGCGCTCGGCCCGGCGGCTTTTTGCGCTGAAGGATCTCGTGCCACTCCGGGAAGCAATAGGCGTACGGGGAAAACCGGTGGCAGGACGTAAGCGGGGGCGGCCTCGGCTGGGAGAGGATGCCGATCCTGTCGATCAGACTATTGCCTTGGCCGAGGAGACGTTTAAGCCTTTACCCCGGTGGCAAGCTGATTTCTCCGAATTGGAGACGGCCATGAAACAAGCGGAGAGCGTCATGATGAGTGTGTGGAATGATTGTCCACGTGCATCACCATTTACAGAATGGGATGAGCAACAATAAATAGGCGCCATGCTGGCCAACATACGGTTCCTCAATTTTGCGACATGGTTGATTGTTACCCTGCGTTCCTCGTACATCCATGCGTAGGAATAACCCTGAGCGGTCGCATAGGATGTCTGCTTCATGGTCTCGTCGGTCTCATGATATAAGCTTAAAACGCTCAGATGACCGGCACAAAACCGTTACAAGTCCAAGGTCTTACTCGATGTCCGCACTGTCCCAGCTTCTCGATACCCTTCGCCATATGGCCGTCACCGAGCCCGAAAAAGGGACATATTTTGAGGAACTGACCATCTGCTATCTGCGGACGGAACCCAGCTATGTCGATCTCTACGACATGGTCTGGCCCTACAAGAAATGGGCACGGGAAGAAGGGCATCCTGCCAACGATACTGGCATTGACCTTGTGGCCAGAGAGCGGGGGACAGGCAATCTCCATGCCATCCAGTGCAAATTTTACGCGCCAGACCATAAGATAACCAAGAAGGATATCGACACCTTCTTCTCTGCGTCCGGCAAACGCTGGTTCTCTCATCGCGTTATCGTTGCGACCACAAACCATTGGAACAGCAACGCCGAAGACACACTGGCCAACCAGCACCCGCCAGTCAGCAAGATTGATCTGCTGGACCTTGAAACCAGCGTCATCGACTGGTCGCAGTATCAACCGAAGCAGAAGCCTGTCCTGCGGGAGAAAAAGAAGTCCCACGAACATCAGAAAGCAGCCATCGGGAATGTGCTGGCCGGTTTCAAAACGCATAACCGTGGGCGTCTCATCATGGCCTGTGGAACAGGTAAGACCTTCACAAGCCTGAAACTGGCAG
>NZ_JBDOBO010000106.1:0-6761 GCF_047723935.1 Gluconobacter sp. | reverse complement strand
CTCCTCTCGTGACAAAGTGAGCTTACGCTCCTCCTGACCTCGGAAGGCGAGGCAAGTGACGGTCATTGGGTCTATAGACCGGCCTGAAGCGGCCTCGGCTTTCCGTGGTGCGGCAGTGCACGCTGCTGCAGCTTAACCGGTCGGGCGTCTACTATCGGCCCGTGCCGGAGAGTGATGCGAACCTCGCTTTGATGCGGCTGATCGACGCGCAGTTTTTGGAGACGCCGTATTACGGCTCGCGGCAGATGAGCCGGAATCTTCGCAGGCTCGGTCATGATGTCGGGCGCAAGCGCGTCCGTCGGCTGATGGCGACGATGGGGCTACGGGCGATCTACCAGAAACCACGCACGACCGTGCCGCATCCGGCGCATCGGAAATATCCGTATCTGCTGCGGGATCTGGTCATTGATCGTCCCAATCAGGTCTGGTGCTCGGACGTCACCTACATCCCGATGCGGAAGGGCTTTCTCTATTTGGTGGCGGTTATGGACTGGCACACGCGCAAGGTGCTGTCCTGGCGTCTGTCGAACACGATGGATGCCGAGTTCTGTATCGGGGCGCTGCAGGAAGCCCTGATCCGCTATGGCGCACCAGAGATCTTTAAAACGGATCAGGGCTCGCAATTTACGACGCCCCGGTTCACGGAAGTGCTGGAAGCACGCGAGATCCGCATCAGCATGGACGGGCGCGGCCGATGGCTCGACAACGTCTTTATCGAGCGGCTGTGGCGATCCCTGAAATACGAATGCGTCTATCTGCACGCCTTCGAGACCGGATCGGAACTGCGGGCCGGGCTCACTTCATGGATCGCGCATTACAACGGGAAGCGGCCGCATTCGACATTGGCTGGACGAACGCCCGACGAGGCGTATTATGACGCGCCGGCGCCACTGGGTTCGGGGTTAACCCCGAACCCAGTGGCCAACAGCAACGCTGTCAAGGCGGCAGCATGACAACAACCGGCTATAGCTTATCAGGCCCGCAAAACTGTCCAAACGGATGGGACCACCTCTATCAGGCCTCTTCTGCTACGTGGGGGAGGATTTGACCGTCGGGAAGAATACAACTTTCGGGATGGAGCATCTGTGCCATGACTGGACCTTCTGGCGGACCGCTCCTTCAAGTTCCACCAGTTGGGGGATGTATTTCCTCGAGAAGGTTATATTGAGCGCATAGTCATAGAACTTTTTGCCTTCATCCTTTTCCCATAAGGGCATGATGTGAGTGCAGTAGCCTAGACTACTACCCATGGGGGAGAGACAGTCAATCGTGGTCTTATGGCCATTGTTGTCCTTCACATAAAGAGTGCCGGTATTGAGCTCATAGACGTCCCAGCCATCTGGCCTGATGTCATCATGCTTTAGATATCCGTAAGCGGTCTGACGCCTGAACATTTCTTCGTCAGAGACGTTGTTCAGTTCTTTGTATTGCAGCGCAACATCCACAAGCCCCGAGTTCTCATACGGATTGATATAACCGCTCGACTTTCGGGCTCCATCTTCCCTGAAAGGGGCTAGTGAAGGATACACCATCCTCAGCATCATCAGAGCCATCTCTGAATTGCCGACACGTCCTCCCAAGCCCGCGCCGTACCCTGCTGGAATGATGAAGCAGTCATCGCCGATGAAGACCTTTTGAGACATTGTCGTCTCATCGACATGTTCTTTGTGAATCGCCCATGCACCAGCCATACAAAGAGCGGTGAATCCGACCCCAGCGGTCAGGACGATCTTTTTTAACAGGGACATTTCTACCAGCCTTCGGTCATGCTACTGCATAGAATACATGATATAATGGGATGTTCATTACCATGAAAATCCATAGTTTCCTCAGGTCTCTTTCAATCCAGAAGGATTTAATCCTTCTGGATTGAAAGAGAATGCTATCCCTCTAATGATTATTGGCCTTCATGGGAGAAAATGGCTGGAAGGGCGATTCTCGAATGGTCTCCGATATCTGCTAGGTAAGCGCCAGAAGTTGCACCGCCGGTCATTTCATCCTTATGAAACGAGAGGGTATTATTTGTGCTCGTGGGTGCCGTCACGGTCTTTTGGTAATCCTTGAAGATACTGTCAGCCGCCTTAGTAAGGCTCTGGCTTATGCTGTTTTTGAAGTCTGCGACAAACTGCTCTGTATTAACGGATTGGTCATTAAAAGTAACATCGGCAGCCATACCATACTTTCCGCCATCCAGGTCTACGACAGACTGGGCAGATATTAGGTTTCCATGGTCAAATTTGTATTCGGGTGATGCTTGAAGAGATATATCATCGACCCCGGCCTGATTTAAGGTAATCAGCTTATCCACGCCGAGGTTGTCTGTCGTCAAAAGTCGTAGCGAACTCCATGAAGAGTCATCTCTCGAGATTTGACTGTCGCCGTCAGTATCCAATGCAGATAGGCTGTCAAAGCTCTTAACCGCAGTTAGGGAATGGTCGCTTCCCAGCTGCATGAGGATGCCCTCACCAGGAGTAATCCAGCCCATTGTGGAAAGCTGACCATCATGGATGGAAGGAATTCCAGACGAAGCAGAGGTTGTTGAAACGCGGTTGGACTCAAACGAGATGACAACGGGGTCCAAACGAGGATTATCGGTTGGAAGAGGAGAGGACCCACCTTCCCCAGGGGTGAAATCACCTGCTTCGTCTGTGTAAGAGACACTTGCATGCCTAGTGGAGCCAGATGATGTAATAGGGACTCCTTGGTATTCGACAGTGGTACTTCCGCCAGGTGCCATTGGGTGCAATGAACCATCTGGACCGTAGACCGATGCGTACCGCACATTACTTTGAGTATTATTTTTGAGGTTTGAAGCAGATGGGCCCTGCGTAACGGCCTGACCGCCCACGCCATCGATTTCATCGCTAGACCCCCAAACATCTACTTTGTTGTTGGTTTGTGTAAATGTTGCGAGCGATTTATCGTTTAGAAGCTCAACTTGTTGACCTGTTCCCTTAACGGTGACTGAAGAGTTCGCGGTTACGGCTATAAGCGCACCGTTTGTTGCTCCATTGAAGGTATTATTTTGACCGGATGCATACGTCTCCGAGCCATTACTGGCATTGAGGGTGTTATTGTTCCCATTCAGGGTCATAATCTGTTTGTAGCCTGGCGAGGCGGTGTTACCGCATAAATTTACTGTCTGATTGCTTCCATTAACGAAATTGTTGCCACCCCAATCATCGACCGTATTCCCACCCTGGGTTGTGGTTACACCAGCTCCGTCGGCATTCAACTCGATGGACTGCCCTGTTCCGTTTATTTGAGCTGTAGAATTTGCACCTATGGCAACCACACTGTGGCCTGAAGAAGCATTAAAACCGTTGTTGACTCCATCGATGAAGGTTGTAGAGCCTGTAGAAGAACTTATTGTATTATTGTTTCCGCTAGAGATTACAGTATTGGCACCACCAAGATTAACGATATCGTTTCCGTTTCCTTTTATTGAAACTACACCGTTAGTTCGAATCTCTACACGGGCATTGTCAGAAACTATGTTGGAACTCCCGTTATAGACACCAATGTAAGTCTGTCCATTAGAAGTTAATGTCGATGTTTTGACATTGCCCGAAGCGTCACTATTAAACTGGAGTGAACGGTTGTTGTTATCGTCTTTCAATGTAAGCGTAACGACATTTTGAGAATCCTTTTCCAGTGAAATTTGTACGCTGTTGTTCGAGCCATTCGATGTTAGATAGTTGTATAGTTTCGAGCTATCATAGCTTAATAGCTTAGCCATCAATCCAAGGTCGCCCACAAATTGGGCCGTATCCGAATTATCGGTATATCCAGGCGCAAATGGAAGACCAAATTGACCTACCGTATTTAGGCCAGCAGCAGCAGCAGCTATTCCCAAGTTAAAGAAAGCTTGAGCCTGTGTCGCAATGCTGGCGTTTCCTATGAGCTGTGATTGCTGGTCAACATCTCGGAGGTCAGAGGCTGTAGCAAATGGTATCCAGGCCAAGTTGGCGAGCGCGAAGTCATATCCACTCCAATTGGTAACACTAAGGTCATTGTCAGTGTAGACTTTTACATGGAAGGCTGAAATCTGAGCTATACTTGCAGGTACGCCACCGTTGGCTCTGATGGTATCCATGTCCGCTTCAGCCAGCTGCACCATGACACTTTCGGACGTTCCATCCTGTGACATGGTTACCGGAATACCAGCTTTTAGGTTAAGATTTGCTGTCCAACCATTAAATCCTTGGTTTTGAGATACCGGATATGCAATCGATGGGTACGCAGACAGATTATAAGAACTTTGGTCTTGATAGAACTTACCTACGTCAGCCTGAGTTCTACTGAAAGAAGCTCCAATATTTACGTCAGCTTTGATGATATTAATATCAGCTTGCATGATATTCATTTGTAAAGTGCTGTAAGCCTGATAGTTTCCCATTTCCCACCCCTTAACCGTAACAATATGTGTCCATGGGTAACGGCATGATGCGTGTTGTCAACTCCAATATCTGTCTAGGTCACGTTGACAAAAGATTTGATCGAGAGCCTCGCGGCGGCGAGGTTGAGGAAACTTATGAATGACAAGGCGGTTTTGTCGTATCGGGCTGCAATAACGTCGCGCACCGGCGCCGCCGTGGCCAGGCGGACAGCTTCGGTGCGGCTGTTGTTGGTGCGTGGGACCCCGTTCGTGACGGTACGGATGCCCAGTTTGAGGTAAGAGCCTTTGTCGGAGACGGACAGGGGTGGGAGGATCCGGTGACCGGAAGTCTCAATGCCGGGATCGCTCAATGGCTGATCGAAAGCGGAATCGCACCGGCGCAGTATGTGGCCAGTCAGGGCGCCGCATTACTAAGAGCTGGGCAGGTCTTCGTGGATAAGGTCGGTGACGATATCTGGATCGGCGGAAACGTCGTCACCCGCATTTCCGGAACGATCATTTTATAGATTTTCGAAACGAACGGACGGCCTGCTTACTGTGACAGGGAAATCGAAAAGGAAGCATTCCCCGTTTCGGGTTCTTACCCGATCAGTAGACGAACTCGCTCGCGTAACGCTTCAAGTTCGCTTTCAGAGACCCGGCCTTTATGCTTTGCCCGTCTGGCATGCCAGTCAAGACTGCGAACCTGATCAGAGAGAACGACGCTTGTTGGTTCTCCCGTCAGGGGTACCTCAAAAGGATACCCTTTGACTTTTGTTGTTGTCGGGCAACAGACGATCATCCCAGATTTTTTGTTATAACTAGCGGGAGACAGTACGACAGCCGGGCGATGTCCGGCTTGTTCACGTCCTGCCTGAGGATCAAACTCCAGCCAGACAATGTCTCCGCAGTCTGGCACCCACGCCGACACTTACCAAATCTCTCCACCGACTTCAGATCCAAAACTCACTTCACCATGGCGGTTATCATCCGTGATCGCAGCGGTCAGAGCTTCCAGAGAAAGGGTAGCAGGTCGAACCGGCTGAATGACGATGCGTCCATCTTCTTCCCGGACATCAACGGCTTGATTAACATGCAGGTGAGCCGCTTCAAGGATATTGGCCGGTAAACGAATGGCGGCGCTGTTTCCCCATTTCCGAACGGTTCCAAGCATTGAATCCCTCCTGCATGTATCTACATTGTAGCTACCATATCAGCAATCTCCGCCGCAAGCCAAAAATGGCCAAATTTCCGCATTTCCGCTTTTAGCGAATCGGACCTATGAAGCGGACAGTCTGAAATCCCCCCAAGTCAGCCGCGAGCCTCAGAATGGTTACAGACCTGCGTGAGTTGAAATGGCTATCGCGGAGAGTGGCAGAGATGACCAGGCTGTCTTTCCGGGAGCAGACGTTGTCCTTGCATGGCGTCGGTCGAACACGCCTCGAAACGACCTTTGCGGGTGTTTTTTGTGCCCCCGCCCCTATGTCCGATAAAGTAAAAAAATGGACATAGATTTTATGGCGGAAAACTGCGGATTTTTGGTATTCCTTGAGGTTTCTGAACGGCTGTTTGTCTAAATGCCCATCACGCCCTTCATGTCTCCGAACTATACGCCGTTGACGTATGAGCCAATGACGTATAGATTTTTGTGAATGTCAAAGCTGCAGACCGTTGTCGAACTGCCTGAATTCATAAAGCGGGCAAAAGCCCTGATGTCAGACGACGATCGTATGGCTCTGATTAACATGCTCGCTGCAATGCCAGATGCTGGCATTGCTTTAGGTGGCGGTCTGCGAAAGGTCCGCTTTTCCCGCGAGGGTGGTGGGAAGAGGGGAGGGTACAGAACTCTCTACGTTTTTGGCGGAAGACAGATGCCTCTGTTCCTGCTGACCGTTTTTGCCAAAAACGAGAAAGACAATCTGACGCGATCTGAACAGGCCGCCCTGGTAGACTTGAGCAAGACGCTTGTTGCGAAATACGGAGAACCATCATGAGCGCTTATGACAGCATTCTGCAGGGGCTGAATGAGGCTCTCGCCTATGCGGAAGCTCCGGTCGAGGACAGCGTGACCCACCAGGTCCGCGTTCCGTCGGTTGACGTAGCGGCCATCAGAACCCGGACCGGACTCTCTCAGGCACAGTTTGCCAGAAGTATCGGGGTCGCCAAGGGGACCCTTCTGAACTGGGAGCATGGCCGTCGTCAGCCAACCGGACCAGCCCAGGTTTTGCTGGCGATGTTGGAGAAGCGGCCGTCGTTGGTGAGTGATCTGCTTTCCGCGGCTCGCTGAGAAAACATAAGTCCCGATACGCTTATTAAAATGGCCGCTATGGGGGGGACAGCGGAACATCTGTTGTACAACGGAAGCCGAAAAAAGCTGACGTTG
>NZ_JBDOBO010000105.1:0-6988 GCF_047723935.1 Gluconobacter sp. | reverse complement strand
TACCGGCCATCCTTCCTCTGTGATCTTTTTCAGGATCTTTCAGACATGATTGAGTCTGTTTTCTCGAAACACGCGCCCATCGGGCGTCGTCGTTTCGTCACCGGCGCGGCTGCTCTGGGCTGTGGGGCGGCTGTTTCTCCAGCTCTGGCGCACAAGGCGGTCACTGAGAGCCCGCTTTCGGCCGAACTGCCGGACGTATCTTCGTCCTTTCTTCTGAACGTCGAGAAAATCCCGGTTCGGGTTGGGCGGCAGAAAACCAAAGGGATTGGAATCAATGGTTCTATTCCGGCGCCTACCTTGCGCTGGCGGGAAGGTGATACTGTCGAACTTCAGGTCAGAAACCATCTTCATGAAGACACATCGATCCATTGGCATGGCATTCGTCTTCCGGCCGACATGGACGGAGTGCCGGGACTGAGTTTCGCGGGAATTCCTGCGGGAGAGACGTTTACCTATCGTTTCCCGGTCCGGCAGAGCGGTACTTACTGGTATCACAGCCATTCCGGTGGACAGGAACAGGCCGGGCTCTATGGGGCGCTGGTGATCGACCCGGCTGACAGGCCTGCCTATACGGCGGACCGGGATTATGTGGTGCTGCTGTCCGACTGGACGGACGCCGATCCCATGGACATCGTCTCCAATCTGAAATTTGACGGCGACTATTACAATTTCCGCCAGCGTACGGTCGGCGACTTTCTGCACGATGTTCGCAAGGACGGCCTGATGGCGAGTGTCCGGGACCGGCTGATGTGGGGCGGCATGAACATGGCTCCCACGGATATCTCGGACGTGTCGGGAATCATTTACACCTATCTCATGAATGGCCGATCGCCGGACAAGGGATGGACGGGCCTTTTTCGTCCGGGAGAGCGCATTCGGCTCCGCTTCATCAACGCGGCCTCCATGACGCTGTTCGATGTGCGCATTCCGGGTCTTACGATGCAGGTTGTCGCGTCCGACGGTAACGACGTGGAACCGGTCCATGTGGATGAATTCCGTATTGCCCCGGCAGAGACATACGACGTGATCGTGCAGCCCGCGGCTGACGAAGCTTACACGATCTTTGTGCAGTCAGAGGATCGCACTGGCTACGCACGCGGAACGCTTGCCACACGGGAGGGCGCTCTGGGGGCTATCCCGCCCATGGATCCACGACCGCTGAGGACAATGGCGGACATGGGTATGGCGGGCATGAAGGGCATGGGCATGGGCATGGATGGGGAGCAGAAAAGCGACCCGATGGCCGGAATGCATATGGAGCCCCATGACCAGGCTTCTTCAGGAAAGACGGTAACGGCGGTCCCGCAGAAAGCTCACCGTCACGCTGCCATGGACCACATGAATATGGGTCAGGCGGATAGGGGAGACATGGCCGGGATGGAGATGGGCCGCATGGATATGTCGGGAATGTCCATGCGGCACCCCATGCCGGAGACTCACTCTGACGGCGCAAGGCAGAGTGGGCCATCCGGCGATCATGCCGTGGCGTTGCCCGTCAATCAGCCTTCGTCATTGAAAACAGGAGTCGAGGTTCAGAGTCTTGCTTCAAACCCTCAGAACCGCCTTGGGGAGGCCGGGGATGGCCTTGATGGCAATGGACGCAGATGCCTTCGCTACACAGATTTGCGTGCCCTGAAGCCGGGGAGTGACCTGCGTGAGCCTTCCCGGGAGATTGTGTTTCATCTGACGGGAAATATGGAACGCTTTATCTGGGGTTTTAACGGGAAGAAATTTTCGGAGGCAGAGCCTGTCAGGTTGCTGGTTGGGGAACGTGTCAGGTTTATCCTGATCAATGACACCATGATGGAGCATCCCATCCATCTGCATGGCTTGTGGAGTGAGCTGGAGAACGGACATGGGAGGTTTCAGCCGTACAAGCATACCGTGAACGTCAAGCCGGGGGAGCGGCTAAGCTATCTTGTCACGGCGGATGTGCCAGGATTATGGGCGTATCATTGCCATCTTCTCTATCACATGGATACCGGCATGTTCCGGACGGTGGTGGTGGCGTGATGCGGCGTCTGACGCCAGTTGCCCTGGCAATTGCAGCGGCATGCGGGTCTTCCGCCGATGCGGCGCCAATGAACAAGGCAATGGCTGTTTCCTATGTGAACGGCATCATGCCCGTCATGGATCAGCGCACTTATGTCCATGCGTTGCTGGACCAGTTTGAGGCACGTTACAGCAGTGCTGGCGGGCAGTTCCGTTATGATGGGCAAGCGTGGTTCGGTTCCGATTACAATAAGCTGTGGCTGAAATCGGAAGGGACAGTGGGAACCGATGGTCGTTTCGGAGATGGAGATCATGAGATTCTTTATGATCGCTCAGTCTCGCGTTATTTTGATGTGCAGTCGGGGGTGCGGCTGGACATAGATCGTGGCCCCACACGCGCCTGGGGAGCTATAGGTCTTCAGGGATTGGCTCTTTATTTCTTTGATGCCGAAGCGACTTTCTATTTCAGCGATAGGGGCGTCGCTGCACGTCTGACAGGTTCGTATGATATCTTCATTACCAATCGGTTGATTCTGCAACCGCAGGCAGAACTTAATTTTTATTCAAATTCTGACAGTGCGCGAGGTGTTGGCAGAGGGCTGTCCGACATCGATGCGGGTTTGAGATTACGCTATGAATGGCACAGAAAGATCGCGCCTTATATTGGCGTCACATATTCGAACATGTTCTATGAAAACAGGTTTTTTCAAAAAACCTTCAGTCAGACCGGCAATGGTGTGAACTTCACTTTCGGTATTCGAAGCTGGTTCTGACTGTTCGTTGGGCAATGAGATTTTTCAAGAAAACGCTCTTCCAATAAAATGGAAAGTGGATGTTTCTGCCGGCTCCATTAACCTTTGATTAAAAGTTTTGCGGCAAATCTCTAACGAGCCCGAGCGTGAGAAAGACCATGACCGCTCCAGAGGCGCAACAGGTAACTTACTGTGACGACAGGATCAGGACACATGGACTACTTCATTGTTCAGAAAATTGCTGAAAGCAAAGCAGTTGAACGGCTCCGTACTCTTTTTGCAGACCGCGAAGGTGTGACGGCTATCGAATATGCTCTTATCGCAGGGCTTATTGCTGTAGCTTCTTTTGGTGCGATGAAACTGCTTGGTTCTTCGTTGCAGACGCTGTTCAGCACGATCTCCACAACTCTTGGTAGCGCACCGACTTCCTCGGGCAGCTAAGGCAGCCTGACGGGCAGATACGAAAGATGCTGCGGTATATCGCATTGGATGCAGCATCTTTCCTGCTTGTTTTTTCAGCGTGCACGGATATTCATGCACGAAAAATATATAACTCAGCTTCTCTTTTAATATTTGTTCTGTCCATTTTCGTGTCCTGTGCACGAGGGGACTTCTTAAAAGAGATGATCGCTGTTATATTACTGTTTCCAATATTTTATACTTTATGGATTTTCCGTATATTCGGAGGTGGAGACGTCAAGCTTATTTTGGCAGTTATCCCTCTGGTTCCCCTTTGCGATCTGGTTTCTCTGTTTCTGTCCATTTCGATAGCAGGCGTTTTTGTCGCCTTGTGCTGCCTGATTGTATCGGCATTGAGTCAGCGAAATAGTAGTTTTCAGGCGTCTTTACAAAACATTTTTGTTTTTCGCGTGAAATCATCCATGTCCGTTCCTTACGGCGTGGCTATTGCGATGGGTGTTCTTGTTGAAACACTCAAAGATCAGGGCATGTAATGAAACTTTATCGCTACATATTATATTCTTGCTTTGCTGTTCTGACGGTTGTTTGTTTCGTTCTGATTTTCAGGCTGGCTGCAAAGCAGCAGGATGCGCCGCGGGTTGTGCAGGTGGTGAAGCCTGAGCCGATGGTGGCGGTGCTCGTCGCCAATCGGCAGCTCTATGCTGGTGAAGTCCTTCATTCTTCTGATATTACCGGTGCGAGTATCCCGAAGGCTTTTGTTTTGCCGGGAACTGTAATGGACTCATCTTCAGCCAGGCAGAATGTGATTGGTAGCCTGTTGCGGGTGTCAATCCCCAAGAACGCACCTGTTAGAGGTGAGGATGTTGTGCATGCCGGAGACGGAGGATTTCTTGCCGCATTGCTGAGTCCAGGCAAGAGGGGTGTCGCCGTGCCTGTTGATCCATCAAATGCAGTTGGCGGATTGATCTGGCCTGGCGATTATGTGGACGTCCTTCTTATGCCAACTCTGGAGCATGGTCAGGAAAACTCTGATTTTCAGACGTCTGCTGTCAAAACTCTTTTGCAGAATGTTCATGTTGTTGCTGTAGATCAGCATCTTGTCCGGGGCCAGGGGCCTGCAAACGCTTCTGCGCAGAATGCAAGAACTATCGTTTTGGAACTGAATTCAGAGGATGCGCAAAAACTGGCTCTGGCAGAGAAGGTGGGACATCTGACCTTAACTTTAAGGTCTATGACCAAGTCAGCGGAGGATGCTTCAGTAGCAGGCGCTACCTGGAATGACGATATTTTTGAGTCAAAAATTAAAGAAAAAAAAGTGGAGCCGCATAAAACGGCAGCAATTGAAAATTCCATACATGTGTTTAATGGGTTAACGGAAGTCATAAGCAATGAACATGAGTAATATAAAAAATATATTGAAATTTTCTGCTGTCAGTTTGTTTTCTTTTCTGGTGGTGGTAAACGAAATTCACGTAGCTCAAGCAAGGTCATCTTCAAGCATTATTCTTGAAGTAGGCAATGGTAAACTCATTGAATTGGATTCGAGCGTTACCAGCGCATTCGCGGCTGATCCAAAGATTGCTGAAGTAAGACCGGCAAATTCAAAAACACTTTTTGTTTTTGGAACGGGGGTGGGTCGCACCACAATTTCTGCCGTCAATGGGGAAGGGCATCCAGTTGGGCAGTATGATATAGTTGTCAATCCTTCTCAGTATGCGGCGCACCAGGTAAAAGAAATTGCGACGCAATCTTCGGGGGTCAATTATGGATCTCGTGCGGGTCAGAACGGCCTGGACCTTACGGGTAATGCACCAAATCCGGAAAATGGAGAACGTGCGTGGGAGATGGCTAAGGATCAGGCTGGTAAAGCTGATGTTTACGATCATGTAAGATTAAAAGACTCCACTCAGGTCAATTTACAAGTGCAGATTGTAGAAATGTCGAGGCAGCTTGTAAGAGAAATCGGTGTTGAATGGCAAAATATGAACGCTTTGGGGACAAGTGCTGTCATCGGACTTGCAACTAAAAATCCGCTGGCGGCACTAGCGTCAAGTCAAAGTAGCTTTGCTTTTCTGTCACGATTTAAAATTGGTGGAAAGCAAACTACTTTAGAAACAATCATTGATGCTCTTGCTCAGGATCAGTTGGTGCACATGTTGGCTGAACCTAATCTGACGACTTCCAGTGGGGAGCCTGCTAGCTTTCTCGTGGGTGGTGAATATCCGATACCAATTTCATCTTACAATAACACAGTTTCTGTTCAGTTTAAGCAGTACGGTATTTCTTTGTCGTTTGTTCCTACAGTCCTGTCGGGCGGACGAATAAACCTTCATGTAAGGCCGGAAGTCAGCCAGCTTTCAAGCAATGGCGCTGTATCGTTTGGTGAGGGTAATGCAAGCATAAGCATCCCTGCAATAACAGTTAGCAGAGCTGATACGACCATAGAATTGGGTAGCGGACAAAGCTTTGCGATTGCAGGACTTTTTCAGGATAACACAACGACACAAGGGCTTGGACTGCCGGGACTTGGCGATATCCCGATATTGGGTGCTTTGTTTAAATCGAACAGTTTTCAGCATAACCAAAGCGAATTGGTCATTATTGTTACTCCTTATATTGTAAAGCCTGTTTCCAACCCTGACCTTCTTTCAAAACCAAATGATCACTGGTCTGCTCCGGATGACTATCAAAGAGTGTTCCAAATGAGCCAGACAGGTGGGAGGCGAAAAGGTATTGAAAAAAATGCGGGTAACAAAGCTGAAGAAAGAATTCCTTCAGATGTCGGGTTTATGGTAGATTGAAATGAGACATAACTTTCAATATTATCTGATTATCGTAGCCGTATGTTTGGTTCTCGATGGTTGTGCGCAGGTAGACCCTCTTTATCAGGCTTCGGCTTGGAATGCACAGAATTCGAATGGAAAGAATTTATTATTACAAGTAGAAAATGCGCATGATCTTTCCGTGGGAAGATCTGTTTCGGATTACAATGGTTCGTTAGCCGTAGATGCTGTCAAAAGACTGCGAGATGGTAAAATAAAAACTCTGGAAAAAGTTAAGCTGAGTGACGTTGCTAGTAGTCAATCAGGTGCACAATGAGTCAGTTTAAATCGATTGATCACGGGCATTCATTCGAAGGAGCTCTTAAGAAAAGTTCTTCAGAGTTTAGTATTCAAGGTTTTGTTTCTGATGTTGCTAGTGAAAATGTGTTGAGAGAGGTATTGGATGAATTTCATCCTGGAAAATTTTCTCTTGCATGTCTCTCGTGCTCTCTTGCCGCTGTAAAATTAAGTCGCGGTATTTCTCCAGACATTTTAATTATTGATGTTTCTGGAGAAGATCAGCCAATTACATCTTTGGTTGAACTTTCAAATGTCCTCGAACCTGATGTAAAAGTCCTTGTTATTGGTGATAGGCAGGATGCAAATTTTTATAGGCAGTTAACCAGAGGTCTAGGGGTAGCTGAGTATTTATATAAACCCCTCAATAGATCAATGGTCTCTAGATTTTTTGGACCATTTTTAAATGAGGACGAATATACGCCAGAAGCTACTCGTGGAGGTAGGGTTCTGGGTTTTGTCGGGGCAAGGGGAGGAGTTGGCACGACAACAATCGCAGCTAATTTCTCATGGTATTTAGGTGAAGTTGCAAGACGTCACAGTCTTATTATAGATGGTGATTTGTATACTGGAGCTCTATCTATTCTTATGGGTGTCAAAACTGATAGTGGACTTCGTACTGCATTTGAAACACCACAACGTGTGGACGAATTGTTTATTGAAAGAAGTGCGCAAAAAATTGGAGAAAGATGTGATATTCTGAGT
>NZ_JBDOBO010000104.1:0-7004 GCF_047723935.1 Gluconobacter sp. | reverse complement strand
ATACCATTTTCACGACTTGAAGTGATAAGTAATATTACTTGGAATATCCTGCTTCAAGAACGTGTGAATTCATTATTTCCTTATGCTCGAAAACAAATTGATACTCCAAAAAACATTTATACATATAAAGATCTAGAAAATATTGTATTGCAGAATTTTATAAAATTACAATACGACGAATTGTTGTATTTCATGCTACAAAAAGCCTTTATGCAGCAGAATAAATTCCCAGAATTATCACCATTTTCTCCTATTGATACTTATAATAAGTGATTTTTGTTAAATATTTTTAATTTATCACATGGTTTACCTCGTCTGATATGTCGCCTTACTTACGATCACTCTTTTCCTTCCTGATCCTCTCGATACTCCCATCAGGATACGCACAGGCTACCTGCGTGGATCATTTCGCCGGACAGGCAGCACCAGCGTCCGGTCAGCCCACGATATTGCTCTGTTCAGCGAGTTTCGCCGTAGGATATTCCGGACAGGCGAAAGAGCCGCTCTGGAGCGCCGAGCACCTGATCGAGGAAGACATCGCAGAGGCGCAGTCCCTGCAGGGGCGTGCCGTCTTTCACGAGGATCTCCGTATCCCACCAGCTGCCCGGTCTGAGCTTTACGACTACAAGCGTTCGGGCTGGTCTCGCGGTCACCTCGCTCCATCAGGTGACGCGCCGACACGAGAAGCGCGGGCCGAGACCTTCGCCCTTTCCAACATCGTGCCGCAGGATGCCGGGCTGAACTCCGGGCCCTGGAACAGGATCGAAAGCAACATCCGGCATATCACCGAGCGTGAAGGTGAGCTTTATGTCGTAACTGGCCCGGCCTTCGTGGACGATCTGGGGGCGATAGGCCCGGATCGCGTCGCCGTCCCGTCATCGCTATGGAAAGTGAGAAGCATCGGAGTGCGTGGCTTGATGGAGCATTGCTTCGACCACAGAGGCGGTGAGGATCAGAATGCGTCAGATAGCCTTCATTCTAACCATTTCTGGTAACTTCGGCATATGGTCTAGGCGGTAGTCCTGTTACTAAAACATGCTTGACCGTGTTAATTTTCTCCGCCACAATTGAGGGGTAAAAAATTAACATGGTGTGTGCATGCCCCTTTCTGTCCCTTGTCAGATCGTCAGTGAAGCCGACCAAATAGAAGGCCGCCTGCGGGAACACTTTGGAACGACGCGAGGCGATCTGATTCAGATTGTTCTGATGGCGGTAGCAGCACGCAGAGACTCTACTGAGGATGATCCTGCCACTGCTCCAGGCACACTTTCGTATATTTATGGGACACGCGCTCTACGCTCGGTGTTTCGTGCAATGAAATGGCAGAAACATCGGAAAGACGGTATTGAGGCTGTTGTTAGCCCAGATGCCAGATTGCAGATTATCTTTCAGAATGTCGATCTCGCCGCGGAACAGGCGCACACTCCGAAAGCCATTTCTGGAAAAAAATCCGCCTCACAGCGTCTTATTGAGACTGGACAAGGGGACTTGTTTGTTTCGCCGAATGTCACAGCTATTAAGTTGCCGGGTGAACATAGAGAAATCTGGTATCTTTGTGTCAGTTGTGACGACCTGACTGGCATCCGAGCTGAACTCTCTCGACCGCTTCCCGTCGAGGACGAACAGTTCGTTGGCTTTCATGAGCGTATTTTCATCGTCATCAAGGGGCAATTGGAAGCACCCATTGTTGACCTCGATGATGGAATGCCTGAACAGCACTTCGAGATTAACATCAGCCGTAAGTAAGCTTGTTTCATGTTTAATGTGATGCGCCTGACACTGGCCCGGCAACGTCGGGGCCTTACAAGTCGTGCGCTTGCCGAACTGGCTGGCGTCACTCCTGTGACGCTATCCCGAATTGAGAACGGCAAAAACGCACCGGATCCGGATACAATCCGTAGAGTTGCACATGCTCTCGGTTTTCCTGTGCCATTTTTTTTAGGAGACGTATGCGATGCCCCGTCTCGTGAAGGAGCAAGTTTCCGCAGTTTGACAGCCATGACAGCACGAGAGAGGGATGCTTCACTGTCAGCTGGGGGTTTTGCTTATCTTTTGCAAGACTGGGTTGATGACCGTTTTAATCTTCCACAAGCTGATCTTCTGAACCTTTCGTCAGAAAGGGATGCAGCACGCGCAGCCAGGGCACTACGACAGCATTGGGCGCTTGGTGAGCAGCCGATCAGTCATATGATACGCCTGCTTGAGTCTAAAGGCGTGCGCATTTTCTCTTTGGCTGAAGAAACACTCAATGTAGACGGCTACTCTTGCTGGCGAGGTGAGGTGCCTTACGTTTTCCTCAACACCATGAAATCAGCAGAACGAAGCCGATTTGATTGTGCTCATGAACTCGGTCATCTTGTACTGCATCGCCACGGCGGCCCCACCCAGGGCAAACAGGCAGAGATGGAAGCGCAGTTGTTTGCGGCATCGTTTCTAATGCCAGAAGCAGATGTCAGAGCAAGGCTACCGTTTGTGACCTCTCTGGATCAGATTGTTCACGCGAAACACCGCTGGGGCGTCTCTGTGTCTGCTCTGGCTTACCGTCTTCACAAGCTGCGCATACTGAGTGATTGGCAATATCGAGGTATGGTTATCGAAATCGGCCGCCGTGGTTATCGTATTTCTGAACCTCTCCCGCTTCCTCGTGAGGAATCATCAGTATGGAAGATGGTTCTTGAGGATTTGTGGAGTCAGCGGGTCACTCGTTCTCAAATCGCGGTAGATATTCAAATTCCGCAAGAGGAAATTGAAAAACTGCTTTTCGGGCTTTTCAAAGATGAAGCCCCGAAGCGCAACATAGGAAGTTCCGGACCTTGCTTACAGCTTGTAGCGGACTGACAGCGCTAAGGCTGTGCATATCGTAATACAGCACCGATCAATGATGGCAGGGAATAAGTATGCAACACTCGAGAAATCCCGAGTGTTGCATAAGAAGGCTGTCAGCCAGATACGGAAATGCCTGGCAGTTCCGGACATAGATCGCTGCAATCGGCGTAAGCATCTTCTCTCAGGCGATTGATCGCCTCCCCCCATTTTCTACCGTTGGCATCCACGTTCCCCCCGTATTGCGCTGCCAGTCGTTGCCGATCCAACTGGTATCCCATGCTCGCCGCCAAAGTATTATTTGAGACAGTCAGGTCTTTTCGTACGTAAATCGGCTTTTCTGCATTGTAACTGTTATACATATCATATTGAGTGAACTGTCGGCGTATCAGAGCCCATAAAGACACCACCTCAGTCACGTACTGCCACCACCGCTGATTAATATTGGCAGCACGTATTTCTGCAATGCAAGCCATTAGAGAATGTAGAGCATCTTCCTCTTCTTGCTTTAAACCTTCAATATCCTTCCAAACTGCCGTAGCCTCTTCGCGTCTCCGCTGGGAACAGTTTTCAGCCACGATAACTTGGCGTTCAATGCTATCTAATTCTCGCTTGCGGACAGTAAGGGATTCCGGCAATTCCGGAAGCAATGTGTTTTCATTATTCGTAATTCTGCTCTCAATCTCCTGTTGATAAAACGCGTCTATTTCCTCAGTCAGGCTGGATAACCCCGAAAGTCGTTCCCTCAATTCTTCCGCAATTTTGTCCGCTTTGTTTGCAATTTCACATTTTGATTCATAATCAGTCCGTAAATTATTTTCAGACTCTTGTAGATTTTTTAGAATATTTCTCCGGTCTTCGACTGGATCCGTATCGGGTTTGGGTTCTGAATCTGCGTGGCTGGGAACGATGTTAGTCACTTCGGTCGCGGGTTGGGGAGGAGAGGTCTCTTCGGTTTCCTCACTCTTTCCACGGAAAAAGGCGCTGACGCCTGAGATTTTGACCATGCTTATTGTCTTTCTATTGGGATCATTCTTGCCGTAACGGCGGGATATTCAGTTTTATTGATGGTGGAGAGAGCGTCAGAAGCCGCGTCTCAACCTGGTTCGTGCCAGCAAGCGCTCACCGGGAGAGCCACCAGATGGTGGGACGGAATTTCCTTGTTTTTCTGCTGCTTCATTCTCACGAAGTTTGTTGACTCGAGCGGCCATTCTCGCGCCTGGTCTCTGATCGTGAGAAACGGTTACAGAAGCATCCTGCAATGGGGCAGCGTGTTAGCTAGTGAGCAGCTCATTATGGCCACCTCGACGCTGATTTACTCTGAACGCCATACGTTGCCCTGGTGTCATATCGACTGATGTTTCAGCTGCTGGCACGGACACGCCTCTTTGCGGACCATTGAGATGCAGGAAGGAACTCGTCTGTGAACAAGAGCCGCTCGACCCGATAGATTTCTTGCGCACGGCCTTCGCATTGCGTTTCCGCAAATATGCAAACGGATTACTATTTTTCATGTTGTTTCTTTCGGAAGTTGGCTGGACACGCCATTGCGTATCCAGTTCCGGAAATGCTGTTCCTGGATGAACACGCGTCCGCCCACACGGGTGACGCGCGGACCAATATTTTCCGCGATGTATCGCCGCATTGTACGCGACGTGACACGCGCCTGGTCGGCAGCTTCGTTGATTGAAAGGAGCTTCAGATCCATCAAAAATCTTGCCCTGTTCTGTGGTTCCAGAGCGAGATTATTGTTTGGAAATTTTATGACAATGCCAGAATTTATAAGAGATTATTTCTATTGTGCCTGTAAATGCCTAACTGTGCCCAGTGATGCCTAATGGTACACTTTCGGCGGTATCACGTTTTGTTTCGTTCGGTTGAATATCTGATCCATTACGAGAGTCTGACTGGTTTTGCCGCTAGCCCTGGTCAGCGCCAAGAGCAAGCGCCTGAGCAGAAATGGATCTGATCGTAACAATCCCTCACTTCGTCCAGGGCAGCTTTGTCACCTGAAGGACAGCCCCCTGCACCAACGGTGCAATGGTGTATGAAGAGCCGTCTTTTGTGGGGTGGCGAAGGGGTGGCAGATGGGTGGCAAGGTGGTAGTCGGATGGGTAGGTGACGGGTCTGTATCGGTGATGGTGACACATCGGTAACGGGTCGGTGTCGGGTATCTGGATGGTCCTTCATAGACCATTGCACCGTTGGTGCAGGCTTAGGACGTCGCTGTTCTCCACGCAGGCAGTATCCCGAATTCCCTATCGTGGAAGAATTGAAGTGCCGCGTTCAATCTGAACACACATCAGGACGCCATACGTCTGCGGATATTCATCACGGTGGCTGGCGACACCCCTGCCCGCGAAGCCACCTTTCGCAGGGTCATCGCCTTACCCTCGGGCGTGGCAAGGATACGCTCCACCTCTGCCCGCCGTTGGCTTGCCGTGTTCAATTTGAACGGGGGAGCGGCTTCATTGTGGTCGGGTGTGTCGGCATTCCCCTCACTCTCCAATCGCTCAAGGTCAGCAAGAACGGCTTTCGCATCGTCATAAATGCCCTCGCTTTCCACCTGGAACCTTAGGCGCACGATCACATCAGACAGGTTCCGGGCTGGTATCAGCTTCTCGACCATGTCCCCGAGATGTGTCCGTCGCAGATCTGCTCCTGCGCTCAGATATTCCGCCTGCTCGTTACCGCCCGTGATATTCCGGTCATCCACCAACCTCTCCCAAGCCTGATACTCAGCCAGTGCATCGGGTATCGTTTCAGGCCACGGCACCACCCGGCCCATCGCTTCGGCAACCTTTTCAGTGGGACGGAATGATTGCCCATCGAAGGTCGGAAAACTCCCCTCCACCCTCGGATCTCTGAACGGCTCAACAGCGGCATCCAGAGCCAGCTCCTCTGGTGTCCTGGCGAAAACCGCTTCCTCTGATCCGTAGCGAGCAATCACTTCCGCGATCCGGTCAGCATTCTCCCGCATCCATCTCCGCCGTTTGGCGGCGTTCTCGCGCCCCCATGCTTTCACATGGGCTGGATTGTTCATGTTGTAGAACGTGAACCCGCCGGGACCAGCGGTCGGCGCTCCATCTCCGAAGCCGCCTTCAGCCAGAAGATCGGGGATGTCCTCGATCACATATCCAAACGGTTCCACCATCGCGGTAGCACGGCTTCGAGCGGCGTCTATTTCGCCTTCGTTGCCGCTCTCGACCAGAGCCCAGACCTTCGCCAGCCGTTCAAGATTGATCTGCGCCTGCGCCATTGCCCGCCTCTATCTTGTTCATTTTGAACATACTGGTGCGGGACGGATGGTACAATGCCGAGAGAGTGTTGATCACGATCTGACGCCGCTGTAGCCATCATACAGGCAACCCCGAACTAAGCATTTCCGCCAAAGGTAAGATTTCCCCTTTGGCTTCGGTCGAGGAAGGACATGACAGTATGAGCAATGGCGAGATTATCCTTTACACGACCGAGGACGGCAAACAGACGATCCGGCTTCGGGCTGCAGACGGAACTGCGTGGCTCAGTCAAGGAGAGATGGCAGTCTTATTCGACACCACACCTCAGAACGTAACTCAGCATATTCGCGCCATTTATGCTGATGGAGAATGCCTGCCGGAGGCAACTTGTAAGGATTCCTTACAAGTTCGACTGGAAGGGGATCGGCAGGTCGAGCGTCAGATTCAGGTCTACAATCTCGATGTAATTCTCGCCGTTGGCTTCCGTGTCCGATCTCCACGTGGCGTCCAGTTCCGGAGGTGGGCGAACAGCGTCCTGAAGGATTACCTGGTCAAAGGCTTCGCCATGGACGACGAACGCCTGAAAGACCCGAAGCACGACTATTTTGATGAGCTACTTGAACGCATCCGCGACATTCGCGCCTCCGAGGCGGTGTATTATCGCAAGTTGCGCGACATTCTGTCCCTCAGTGAGGACTACGATCCAAAGAGCCGAGCCGCTCGTGACTTCTACGCCACCATCCAGAACAAGATGCTTTATGGCATCACGGGTCACACGGCAGCAGAGCTGATCTCAGAGCGTTCTAACCCTACCGCGCCAAACATGGGCTTGACCGCATGGAAGCATGGGCGCGTCCGGAAAGAAGACGTGACGGTAGCCAAAAATTATCTGGGGCAAAAAGAAATCCGTGAGCTCAATCTGATCGTGACCATGTTTCTGGA
>NZ_JBDOBO010000103.1:0-7158 GCF_047723935.1 Gluconobacter sp. | reverse complement strand
ATATCGCTGCCTGATTACTGAACAAATCGCTCTCCGGTAAACCCGGGGCAGTTCAAACTGTCGGCCTGCGCCTTACCGCGCCCTTCCGCCACGGCTTCGGCGAAATTAGCGAAGAGGAGCGTAAACCAGAGCCAGAGATTGATCTGGATCGCAAAGCCGAGATGTGTTCCCCCGGCGACTATGTCCCGTATGAGCAGGACGGTCGTCAGAATGGTGACGACCTCCACGACAAACATGACCGGGTTACGCCACATGACGCGTGGATCGAGCTTGCGAAAGCTCTCTCTGATAGCAGGCAGCAAAAGCGACGTCTGCATCAGGCTGCCCTGACTACGATGTTCCGGCTGCCGACCGCCATGCGTAGCTTCGGAATGAGGTAAATGGAATACCATGAACGGTGCGCCTCTTAGAACAGGGTGCCGCGCAGCATCGTAAGATGCTCGACGATCGGCCCGAGAGCGAGTGCAGGAAGGAAGGTGAGACCACCCACGATCAGGATCACGCCTATCACGAGGGCTATGAAAAGACCGGTATCTGTCGGGAACGTGCCCGGCGTGGGAGCTGCCGTTTTCTTCGCAGCCATTGCCCCTGCGATGGCTAGCACTGGAATGATGACGAAGAAACGGCCTGCCATCATGCCAATACCGAGCGTCACGTTCCAAAACGTATTCGCCGTCAAGCCGGAGAACGCGCTACCGTTATTCGCCGCCGCCGACGTGTATGCGTAGAGTGCCTCGGTAAAACCGTGCGGACCACTGGCCGACAGAGCAGACAGGCCCGACGGCACGACAACGGCGAGCGCGGTGAAACCAAGCATAACCAAAGGCAGACATAGGACTGCCAACATCGTCATTTTGATCTCGCGCGCCTCAATTTTCTTGCCCAGATATTCCGGCGTGCGTCCGACCATCAATCCCGCCATGAAAACGGCAATGATGGCAAACAGCAGGAAACCATAAAGACCTGAACCGACACCGCCGAAGATTACTTCACCCAGCATCATATTCACGAGCGGCACCATTCCACCCAGTGGCAGAAAACTCTCGTGCATGGCGTTGACGGCACCGCAGGACGCATCGGTTGTTACAGTTGCGAAGAGTGCTGATCCTATAATGCCAAAACGCGTTTCCTTCCCTTCCATATTACCCAGAGAAGGATCAATTCCGAGCGCATGCAGCAGAGGATTAGCATGGGCTTCAGACCAGTAGGTCACAGCGGCGCCGGTAAGAAACAATGCGGCCATCGCGGAGAATATTGCCCATCCCTGACGCTCTTTGCCGACCATGCGTCCAAACATGTTGGTCAACCCTGCACCCAGAGCAAAAATGGCGAGCATCTGCACAAAATTCGTCAGCGCGTTCGGATTTTCGAATGGATGGGCCGAATTGACGTTGAAGAAGCCGCCTCCATTGGTGCCAAGCATCTTGATTGCTTCCTGGGAAGCAACGGGACCGAGCGCAATTGTCTGGTGCGCACCCTCGACCGTCAGGGCGGTAACAGAACCGGCCAGAGTCTGCGGAACACCTTCCACTACGAAGAACAGGGTCAGGATTACACAGATCGGCAAAAGGACATAAAGCGTCGTCCGCACGAGATCCGCCCAAAAATTACCGATCGATGAGGCGCTCCGGCGTGTAAAACCACGGATAACAGCCGCCGCGATCGCAATACCTGCTGCTGCCGACACGAAATTCTGCACTGTCAGGGCCAACATCTGGCTGAGGTAGCTCATGCTCGTCTCGCCGCCATAGCTCTGCCAGTTTGTATTCGTCAAGAAACTGATAGCCGTATTATAGGCAAGATCGGGTGCAACCGCTCCCATGCCGTTAGGATTGAGTGGCAATGCACCTTGAAGGCGAAGCAGAGCGTAAACCACCACAAAACAGATGATCTTGAAAACAATAATTGCGAGAGTGTATTGTGACCACGACTGCTCCCGATCGGCCTGTATGCCCGCGACACGATAGATGCCGCGCTCGACGGGGCCAAAGAACCGTCCAAGAACATGTTGTTCTCCTTCGAGAACACGTTTGAGGAAACCACCAAGCGGCCTCGTCATCGCAACAACGCAGATGAGGAATGCCATGATGGTGACCCAGCCATAGAATGACATTGTCAGAATTTCTCCGGTCGCAGGAGAACCGCCGTCATATAGGCTAGCAGGCCACACGTGACGACGCTGGCCATGATGAGTTCAAAGGTCATGATCAGACCCTCGTGCAAATGGAAATGTAGGCAACGCATATGCCGAAGCCACACACTCCAAGAGCGAGATACAGAATATCCAGCATGCGAGAATGCTCCTTATGTGCTTCTCGAAGTATCGTGCTGGACCGCATAGGAATGACAGATAATACTGCAGCAATTTTTATAGGAAAGTCATAGGAATTCATCAGAAAATAGAAGTTTTCTTGTTCTTTCATCTTGTCTGGATGCCACTTAGAGAACTAGCTCCAAGACATAACTTTCAACAAATAATTATCAAGGATACTGACCGTATGGCCCTTACCCGCAGAAAACTGGCCGGTTTTTCCGCGCTTACCCTCGCATCCTTCGTCGCTTCACAGGCCGCCACACCGGCTCATGCCGAATGGCACCCGTTTGCGACAACCGCAACCAAAAGCGAGGGCTTTTCACACTGGCTGTCTGATATTACCCTGACCGGACTGATTGATGGTGGCATTATGGCCAACCCGGCCCGCCCCACCGATGGTTATAACTACGGCAACTTCTTTGCTGACCACGCCAATCAGGCGCAGCTTAATCAGGTGGTGCTGACGCTGCAAAAAGCCAACACAGGCGATGCCAGCGAATATCAGGTCGGCTTCACCCTGCAGGGCATCTACGGTTCGGACTCGCGTTATTACCACCTTGTCGGCATCAGCGATCAGGAATGGAACGCCCGTTACCAGCTCATTCCCGCGCAGGCCCATGTTGATGTGCATCTGCCCTGGGCCACGGATGGCGGTCTGGACATGCAGGTCGGTATCCTTCAGGCTCCCATGGGTGTGGAAGTCATGGACCCGACGGCACGCCCCTTCTATACGCTGGCATATACATCCCAGTATTCCGTGCCTTTCGAGCATGTGGGCGCCATGTTCAACTGGCATGTCAACAAGACCGTGGATGTCACCTTCGGGATCGACACCGGCAATCAGGTCACGTTTGGCTCGTCTGACAATAACTCCCGTCCTGCCGGGTATTTCGGCATCAACCTCAACAACCTTCTGGGCGGTAAGCTGAAGATTGTTGAACTGAGCCGTGTCGGCCCGGAAAACCCCACGAGCACGGTTGCTGGTTATGGCTATACAGGGCGCGTGTCCAATCAGGCTGAACGCTTCTGGAACGACATCAACGCGACCCTGCAGGTCAATGACCGCCTGAGTGTAACGGCGGAGTTCAACTACCTGCATGATCAGGGTACGCGCACACCGTATGGTTCCAACGGCCCCCTCAAATCGGCAGATGCCTGGAGCGTTGTCACCTTCCTGAGCTATGTCGTCAGCCCCAGCGTGACCTTCAATTATCGTGGCGAACTCTACCGCGATAACAACAATCTGATGGTTACGACCTTTACTGGCGATAACTCATATATGAACGCCATCGCGGGCCGCGGTTACACAACATATCCAAACGGTGGCCAGGCCAGTGATCGTGGCACCATTTATGGCGAACTGACGCTGGGCATCAACTACCACCCTGATCTGGGCAAGCATGTGCACGTGTTCGCCCTGCGGCCTGAAATCCGCTTTGACCGCTCACTCAACAACACCCATGTCTTCAACGACGGTCGTAACAACGGCATGTTCACCTTCGGGGGTGATGCCATGATCGGCTTCTGATTTAGCGCCACATTTGCATTTGTTGATGAGTTCTGAATCTATGGGCAACAATGATTCAGGATTTTATAAACAGTGGTTCATAAGTTGAAGAGACGCTGAGCCTGTGGGCATCTGGGCTTCATGCAGCCAAGAAACGGATTATTCCGCTGTTTACTCAGAGGCGTGTTACAGATTCAGTTGGCGCCTTGCTTGATGTCCTGATTGGTGAAAGAGGATAAATCCGCTTGTCTCATAGGAATGACGAGCTAAGCAAAGACATCGGTAATTCCCCAATTTTTAGTCGGCACCAGACTGAGAGTTCAGTTGGCCTCTTTTAGGCTCAGGACACATTGTTTGAGATAAAAGATGAAGGCTGCAACGATATGGATCGCGGACATGATGGTAAGTCTTACGCTAACGATAGGCTTTCTGCATATCTTTCCACTGAAGACTGTTACGGATTACGCAAACCACCCCTATCAGAAAGAAAAAACACGTCACTCACAGACTCCCCCTCGATTGGCAAGCCCGTGAATCACAATAGATCGTTCAGTCCAATAAGTTAATAGATCCTGAACCTAGCACTAAAGTTGCAATTTATTTTTCGAGCCAGAAGCATAAAGAATTTAGGGCCTTTCGAGAAGCAGATCACCCGAAATTCGAGCCTTCCGATAAGCATTGAAACCATAAACAATTAAAGAACAAAATGAACCGCAACTGTAGCGCTAGTGCTTGAAGTGGGAGACATAACATTCGAGACGCTGGCACAGAACGTCACAGTTGCCAACATCATGCTATCTAATGGAGATGTTAAGGAATTGGATGCAAGACGTTCAAGTCCACGCCATAAGGACGCAATGCCGGACCGTTACAATCCCAACGATGAAAGGCCTATATGGCTACCCGGACGCGGTCCTTCCGGCCAGAGGAATAGGCGGTCAGTTGCTGAAATAGGTTGGTCGTTGATTGACGCAATGCGGTAACGCATCAAGCCATCTCCATCGAACTCCCAGTTTTCATTTCCATGAGACCTGAACCACTGCCCGGCCTGATCCTGCCATTCATAAGCGAAACGAACAGCAATCCGGTTGTCCTGAAAAGCCCAGAGTTCCTTGATGAGCCGGTAATCCCGTTCGCGCTCCCATTTCCGCGTGAGAAAGGTGACGATTTCCTGTCGTCCATTGATGAATTCCAAGCGATTGCGCCACTGGCTATCAAGTGTATAGGCCTGCGCCACTTTTTCGGGATCCTGACTGTTCCATGCGTCCTCAGCGAGGCGAACTTTTTGAACAGCAGTTTCAGCATTGAAAGGAGGATAGGGAGGGCGGGCCATTTGAAATTCCATTTGTGGTTCTACAATGAATTAAGAGTGGATCCGATGCCTGTCAGTATTTTCCAAAAGAGCATTTGACGAAAGGACAATGATCCCTCATTTTAAGACATGCCTAAACAGATCGGTGTTCTTCTCTATCCAGACTTCCAGTTGCTCGACGCTGCCGGAGTAATGGCCGTTTTCGAGATCGCCGGTGCATTTGGTGGCACTCCATATGAGATGACGCCCCTGTCCCAATATGGCGGCAAGGTTCGCTCTTCTTCGGGGATGGTCATTGAGACCGTTCCACTTGCGGCAGCAGTACCCTTTGATACGCTTGTCGTGGTCGGAGGAGAAGGTCACAAACAAGCCATGACTTGCCCGGAATTGCAGATATTTATACGTCATCAAGCCAACACTGCACGACGGATATGCAGCGTGTGTACAGGGGCGTTCCTACTGGCAGCTTCAGGCCTGCTCGATGGACGCCGTGTGACCACGCACTGGCAACAGGCCAACGCCATGGCAGAACAGTTTCCTAAAGTCCAAGTTTTGGCAGATGCCATTCATGTTCATGATGGTCTGATCTGGACTTCTGCTGGTATCAGCGCAGGCATTGACATGGCCCTTTCTCTGGTGAGCGAAGATCTTGGTGCGGATATTGGACGTCGCACAGCGAAGCAGATGGTAGTTTTCTATCACCGTCCCGGCGGGCAGTCCCAATTCTCTGCCCTTCTCGAGATGGAAAGCACTCAGGAACGCTTTTCCGGGCTTCTAGGATGGATCCGATCAAACCTTCAAGAGCGTCTAACCGTGGAAACTCTTGCTAATCAGGCAGGTATGAGCCCTCGGAACTTTTCGCGCAGTTTTCGGACAGCCGTGGGAATGAGCCCAGCCAGAGCGGTCGAACGACTACGCCTGGAAGCCGCACGGGAGCGTGTCGAGTGCTCCACGATCCCTATCGAAGCCATCGCTACCATGACCGGCTTCCACGATCCTGAGCGGATGCGGCGTGCATTCGTACGTGAGTTTCACGAGCCGCCGCAGGCTATGCGAAGAAATGCAAATACCACACACTAAACACTTCTCGGCAGAAAATCTTCAAACGGAAAAGCTTACCGTTTCTGCAGCAAAATTTTCCGACGTCGGCGGCAATCTCGGACAAACAATTTGACTGGAGCGGGTCGCCCCCACATGCTGGAACTTTCCAAATCCACGCACAGGTCCGGCCTTTGGAGCAGGAGACAGCTTGTTCAATCTGGCATCTTTCAGAATACGCCAGATATTGTCCCGTTTCAGGTGTGGCAGGAATGCCGCACGACGAAGGTCGGATCATCCAGGCCAAAGCCAGTCGAACGCTGGAGTTGACAGACAATAGCACGCCCCTCCTCTCAGGCTTTCCAGACCAGTTTCAGGGGACGGCCGCTGCGGTCCTAGCAGGAATCTGAACCACACCTGCGCCACTTGCGACCGTTTCATGGCTGATCCCGTAGCATCTAGCCATCACGGATGTCGGTTCCGGTGAGCGGGCAAGTTACCCCAGACGGCCGGTGTCGTGCGTGCCTGCAGGTGGATATGAAGCATCATTTGGTCTCCCTGAAAATGGAAAAAACCATGGAGCGTAACGCAGTATTGCCCACGCCACACCATCCCAATGACGTCTCGCAACCTGACAGCTTAGTATGGGTCTAACAATTTCGTAGCCTAATGTCCCTTCAACGATCAATCGAGTATCCATCACCATCAACTCTCAGAGCCGCCCTTCGTTGGAACATGCGTCCTAGACCAAATACCACCTCAAGCGTTGACTTGGTACGCTAGGCGGCGTGGACGAATTGGTTGACGCAGCGCGAAGGGGTTGATTCAAGGCTTCCTTTTGGCGGGTTTGGGCCGAGGTGATCTGAGTGAGGCGGAGTGGCGTGTTTTGAAGGGCTTGCTGCCGATTGAGGCTGCGAACCGGGGACGCGGATGCCGTCCGGAGCATAATCGCTCAATTATTAACGGCATACTTTGGCGCCTCCGCTG
>NZ_JBDOBO010000102.1:0-7261 GCF_047723935.1 Gluconobacter sp. | reverse complement strand
CGCGAGGGCGGAGCCATTAGCTTTTTTCGACACTCTATGTTTCGGGTTGGCTGCTATGGGGGGTAAACGGAACGTCCGCTATAGGCATTGAGTAATCAGAAGCAGACACATCATCGATGATTGTTCTGATCTTGAACGCCTAAAGGAAGGCTTCATCGATCTTTCTGCTCCCTCCCGATCAGTTCCAGCCCCTCTTCATATGTCGTGATAGAAAACTCGGGGAAATGACGTTTGAATTTCGTTGAGTCAAAGAGGTTGTCCTGCTCGTAGCGGGGCAGAAGCTCCCTTATCTCCCGCACCTGTTTTGAGAAAATGCCTGCAAGCATCAATGGCCATTTTCCGATGACCGAATAGGAAGGCGTTCGGCCGAAAACCCTGCTCGCCATGGTGATGAATGTCTTATAGGTCGGCCGATCATCACAGCACGGCAGATGCCAGGTCTGTCCAAAAGCGTCCGGCGTATTGCCCAGGGTTGCCAGGCCGCGGCTTGCATCCGGCGTCCAGATGAGGGTCCGGCGTGTATCGTCACGGACAGGAATCAGAGGTTTTTTGCCAGCTTTCAGCCTGTCAATGATCAGGGCGTTGGTGAAGCTCTGCGTTTTCCCTGGGCCGTAGAATTCCGGCGCACGAGCGATGAGAACGGGAATGTCTCCCCGGGCCATTTCTTCCAGCACCATCGAGGCCATTGCGGCGCGCACCCGTCCTTTTCGGCCAACCGGGGCGAAGCGTGTTTCCTCCGTCTGGATCTGGCTGTTCTGCGGATACATGTACGTATTGTCGAAATAGGCAAAACTGGCGCCCGCCGTTCGGCATGCCTGTAAGGCGTTCTTCAGCATGACCGGAAACCGCTCTTCCCAAAGCCTGCTATCTGGAGGCAGGCCAGCGGTGAAGTAGACGGTCTGGCTGCCTTTAACCGCTTCTATCGTCTGCCGGGCGTCCATAAGGTCCGCCGTCATAAGGGTGTCGTCTTCATTGACCTTGCGGGGATTGCGGCTCACCAGCCGCAGTTCATCCGTATGATGATAACGTAGGCTCCGCGCCAGTTCGGTGGCTATCTGACCGTTCGCGCCCAGAATTGTTTGCATGTGCCTTCGCCTTTGCGTTGTCTGTCGACTGTTGGACATGCAGCCTAACGTTGAAGTCAGATTTAATGTCAAACAGCATCTTGACCTTAAAGCAGGCTCAAACGTTACAGCAGGAAGGGGGGAGTACCCTGCCACACGAAAGGGGCCAGTCATGAACCGCCGTATCCTTCACGTTGTCACCAACATCGCTCATTTCGACAGTCCCGTGCATCCTACCGGGTTGTGGTTATCGGAACTGACACATGCCTGGGATGTGTTCGCCGCTGAGGGGTATGAACAACACATTGTCAGTCCCCGGGGCGGGAAGGTTCCACTTGAGCCCAAAGCTTTGAAATGGCCCATGTGCGATCAGTCGGCCAAGGACTGGCTAAACGATCCGGCGAAAATGGCCTTGCTGGACGCTACGCGGAGTCCTGATGATGTACGACCCGAGGATTATGACGCGATCTACTTTACCGGGGGGCACGGTGTGATGTGGGATTTTCCGGACAGTGAAGGTCTTCAGACCATCACCAGGGCAATCTGGGAAAAGGGCGGCATCGTATCCACTGTCTGCCACGGTTACTGTGGACTTTTGAACACCCGACTTGCGGATAGCTCTTTTCTGGTCTGCGGACGAAAGATTACCGGGTTTTCATGGACCGAGGAGAGACTGGCGGGTGTCGCGCGCGAGGTCCCCTATAATGCGGAAGCGCAGGTGAAGGCACGGGGCGCGATATATGAAAAGGCAATCCTGCCGTTTATGTCTCATGTCGTGACGGATGGACGACTGGTGACGGGACAGAACCCTTTTTCTGCCAGAGCGACAGCAGCGAAAGTCGTAGCTCTTCTGGGACGATCTTAAGGGAGGGCAGCCTTTTTACGAGGGCCGGAATTTACCGACTGGCGGCGGTCTGTCTTGTCCAGAAGGCGTATATCGTCTGAAGTGACGGTCAGGTCTCCGGGAGGCTCTGTAATGATATTTGTCAGGACACGATGGGCATTGGCTGCACAGTCCATGTCAGCAGGCCGTGCCTGAATATCTTCGATCAGGTGAAGCAGATGAACCTTGCTCTGGGCCAGGCGAGCCTGAAGGGCTTCAATATCCGCCACCTTACGAGTCAGAGCGTCCATCAGTGCGGTATGATCCCAATGTGTCAGATCAGAGGGCAGTAAGACGCGGATTTCGTCCAGCGTAAATCCCGCTCGCTGCGCCGTTGTAATGAGGCCCAGGATCATCACGGCCTGCGGTGGATAGGTCCGGTAGCCATTGGGACGACGATCGACCGTTTTCAACAGGCCGATGCGCTCATAAAACCGGATTTTAGACGTTGCAAGACCGGTTTTCCGGGCTAGATCTCCAATCTTCATCTTCAGTCTTCTATTGTAAATTCACCTTGACGTTGAACTTATGTTCAACGTTAGCGTCTGAGCAATATCAGTTCTGAATGCGCAGGAGAAGTACCATGCCCTTCGTCACGACATCTGATGGCGTAGAGATTTTCTACAAGGACTGGGGGCCAAAGGATGCCCAGCCAATTGTTTTCCATCATGGATGGCCGCTGAGTGCCGATGACTGGGATGCGCAGATGCTGTTCTTTCTGAGCAAGGGGTTTCGCGTCATTGCGCATGACCGCCGCGGTCATGGACGCTCGACACAGGTGAGCGACGGTCATGACATGGACCATTACGCGGCCGATACTTCGGCTGTCGTCGAGCATCTTGATCTGAAAAACGCCATCCATGTTGGGCATTCAACAGGCGGCGGACAGGTGGCCCGCTATGTCGCAAAATATGGGCAGCCTCAGGGACGTGTCGCCAAAGCTGTACTTATCAGTGCAGTTCCGCCTCTGATGGTGCAGACAGAGCGCAGCCCTGAAGGCGCCCCGATCGCAGTGCTTGATGGACTGCGAGCTGGACTGGCAGCCAATCGGGCGCAGTTCTTTCTCGATGTCCCCACAGGTCCGTTCTACGGTTTCAACCGCTCTGGCGCCGAGATTTCCGAAGGGACGATCCGTAACTGGTGGCGTCAGGGCATGATGGGGAGTGCGAAGGCCCATTATGAAGGGATCAGGGCGTTCTCCGAAACGGATCAGACCGAGGATCTGACGGTCATCACCGTGCCGACGCTTGTACTGCAGGGCGATGATGATCAGGTCGTACCATACAAGAATGCGGCAATTCTTCAGGACAAGCTGCTTCGGAACAGCACGTTGAAGATCTATCCCGGCTACCCGCATGGCATGCACACGACACATGCAGACGTCATCAATGCCGATATCCTGGCGTTTATTACCGGCTGAAGATCGCGGCATGAGGATGTGATGTCATAGGGTTAGGTGAGAGAGATTTCATCTCTTCACCTACCTTGTCGTGAAGTCAGCCCTGCAATGTGGCCGAGCTGAAATATGGAGTGAACGTCGGCTTTACGAAAATATCTCTGACGGATGGAATGTCTTGAATGTAGGCGTCTGCTGCCTGTCCGCTTCACGTTCCATGAGCGGACAGGCAGATCAGGGGGGGAAGTGGAATGTCTGTTCTCGGGAAAGGGACGACCAAAAGCAGTCATTCGTAGTTCTCACGTTCATGACTGTTGCCGACCCAGATCTCACCATTCAGCAAGACGCACTTGAATGCACGACCACGCCAACAAGTGCTATTAGTATGCGTCTGACCATCCGGACAGCAAGCGCCACATTGCTGCTGTTTAGGCATCCCAATCTGCAAATTGAAACCCGCCGTCCATTCACATTGCCCGGGGTATTCTCGGATTGCCTGTGTCTGGGATAAATTTCTCTTTCCCTCCTGTCGTGTCAAAAGGCAGGACAGACTAATTGACTACTACTATCGCAATGCTAGAGTATTTCAAAATTTCAGGAGGTAATTTCCTCCACGTTCCATAGGTGGGGTATGAACGAGAGGTCGCGCGTCGATAAGACAAGCGCAGAAGACAAGTCAATCGGGTTCGACTACCAATATTACTATTTCCTGAATGAACTCCTGAACCTGAAGAGCGGTCAAACTGCAGGCTATGAAGTTCTGGATGATGTTCACATCGAGTGCGCGGACGGCAAAACACTTCTCGTCCAATTGAAGCACACCGTCCAGACAAATATGCAAGGCGCCCCTAGAAACCTCACCACGCATGATCCTGATCTCTGGAAGTCAATTTCCAATTGGTGCAAAGTAATTATAGATCCGGCAGACGGGCGCTCATCTGTTAATAAACAATTGATATTTCTGAAGAAAACCTCCTTTTTGCTCGCATCTAACAAGTCCAACAACGACCGGAACTCATTCTTGTCTTCGTTTGATGCGTTCTGTAATGCCACGAAATCGCACGTGGATTTCATATCTGATATGCGCGCCCTCAAGACTGAAACCAAAGACAAAACCATCAAAGGATATATCGACGATCTCCTGAACCTTGCCCCTGGTGTATCGGAGGCATTCCTTCGGAATTTATCGTTCGGGCTGGGCCTTGATGAGATCATCGCCCAGTGCAAAGCCTCGATTTTGGAAAAGCAAATTGACTCGACTAGGGTCGATGACGTGTTTCAGGCCGTGGACTCCAAGCTTCGAGAGAACTCCTTTGCGAGGGTGAAAGCGGGAGAGAAAATTAGCTTCAGCTTTGAACAATTCTACCTCGAATACCGGCGAGACTTTGATAAAATGAGAAGTGCGGGGTTCGTGATTAGAAATCTTACATCAGCCCTTCCTGCAAACCTCTCAGACCAGACGTTCATCAAGCAACTCGTGGATATCGACGACATTGCAGCCGATGACGTCGAAATTCTGACGAAATTCACCACCCTGCGATTGAATTTCCGCGATAATGTCGAGCAATGGATCCAGGACGGCGACATAACGCAGTCCGATGTCGATGACCTTGAGCAAGAGGCCGACGCTTACTGGGAAAACACTTTCACCGCGAGTTACCCCCGCCGCCAACCACCACCAGACGAGGCGGCGGGGGGGGCAGCGGCACGAGATATCGTTCAAGAACTACGCAAAGTTAAACTTCCCCTAGCTTCGCAAGAATTATCCATAAGGATGAGCAACGGCGGCTTCTACGAATTGTCCGATCGGCCCGTGATGGGCTGGTTGCACAACTGGAAAGATCGTTACAATTGAAACTGAGCAGCTTCTATAATAATCTGGGGATTGATGCTGTCGCGATCTCAGCCGTCTTGGAGAAAGCTGAATTTCTGACGTTCCCGCGATTGATGGTGATCCTGCCGATTGTCGCGCATCGCGATATGGTAAGACAACTCGCAAATGCCCGATTTCGGGTCGTCAGTTTTGAGCAGTACTTCATCGAGAAAACGCAATATTTTTATAACTTTGCCGACCGCTATCGCGCCTGTCTTGCCCCCACCGTCAATGCGCTTCAACTATTGAACGAGATTGGCTGCCTTGAATTTCGCGCAGACGGCGCTGCGATTGTCTCGCCGCTGCCGATCACTGCAGCTATGGGCAACCGGGCCGATCGGATTCATCGCGCCTCGTCCAACATCGCCGCCCTCATCTCGGGCAGTGTCGACGTTTTCTACCTCAATGCGAGGATCGAACTGTGAAATTCCATATCGAAAGCCTTCATCTCTGGCTGGCCAGTGGTGAAACCCGGACCCTGTCGTTTCTTCCCAACAAGGTGAATGTGATTACGGGCGCCAGCCACACGGGTAAAACCGCAATCCTTGATATCTTCGATTACTGCTTCTTTGCCAGTCGGCATCGCATTTCGGAAAGCATCATCAACGAAAACACTCTGTGGTACGGCCTGAAAATCCACGTGAACGACAAGGTCTATACACTGGCAAGAAGGGCGCCAAGCGGCCCAACTGTCTCAAGCGATTACTATTTCTCGTCAATCGGTGAAATCCCCGACAAAGCCCCGAAGGCAAACATCCAGGAACCGGCCCTGAAGGTGCTGCTCGGCGCCGATTTCGGTATCGATCAGGATGTCAGGATCCCCTTCGGTGGGCAATATCTGCAGACAGGTTCGCGTATATCGCTTCGCTATTTCCTGCTGTTCAACACGATTTCACAGGACATCATCACCCACAGCGAGCAATTTTTCGACAAGCAGGATCAGCCCCGCACCCGGGAAGCGTTGCCGCGCATATTCGACATCGCAGTTGGGATCGACACTGTAGAAAATATCCTCAAACGCGAAAAGCGCGCGCAGCTTGAGAAGCGCTTAGCGCGCTTGCAGAAGCAATCGGTAAAAACAGACGAAAATCGCGAGGCGTTCTACGGCGAGCTTGCTGAGACGACCTCCCGGGCAATGTCCTACGGACTCATCGCCGACAATTCGGATGCCGAGCAAGCGGTGACGACTTTGCAACGGATGGTGGTTGAAAGGGAGACTGGTCCGGAATTGTTTGTCTCGAGGAAATACGAGGAGGTCTCCGCCGAGCTCTATCGGGTTTCCCGAAAGATCAAGGGACTTCGCAAATTTCTAGGCGAATATACCAAGCATAAGGATGTTCTGTCCGAAACCGCCGATAGCCTAAAGCCGATCTCCTTTCTCCGGAACAATCACGCGGATACCGTGCGCACTTCCGTTTTTTTCGAAATCCTCGAGAGACTTGAAGAAGGCTTGCAGGAAATCAAGATAGAGATATCCAAGAAAAACCCTCTGGACAGCAACGTCGGAGAGTTAATCAAAAAGCTGGAAGGTCAACGCGAGCACCTACAGGGTGAACTGCAAGCACTGCCTTCGAGTGACACGGTCTTTGAGAACGAAAAAGAAAGATATATTTTCATTGGTGAGACCAAGGCTAGGGCCTGTTAGGGCTTGATCCAGTCTGCTGCGGCAGCGATGTGGATGACCGCGAGGAACGACGTTGCTGTTTTTTCGTATCTGGTTGCGACAGCGCGCCACTCCTTGAGGCGAGCCCAGAGATTCTCGACAAGATGTCGACACCGATAGGCCCATTTTGGGCAGGCGACCGGCCCATCGCGTCGTTTCGCAGGAATGGCGGGCCGGGCTCCCATGTCCCATATCCGTTCACGAAAGGCATTCGACGCATAGCCCTTGTCCGCCACTACCCACAGGGGAATGGCGGGAAGGTTGTCGAGCATGGCTGGTGCCAGGGGCAGTTCATGAGCCTGTCCGGGGGCCAGCGCAAAACCGAAGGCTTTTCCATGTCCATCAGCGATCACGCAGACTTTCGTGCCATAGCCGCCGCGAG
>NZ_JBDOBO010000101.1:0-7273 GCF_047723935.1 Gluconobacter sp. | reverse complement strand
CGAATATGTCTGCAAAATATGGACTTCAGAGCCAGAAAGATTCATCATCAATCCATCAAATCCGGGAATTAAATACCTAGCGTGTGGCGACAAGATCAACAGCATCCTGTGTTTCCTGCTCGGCGGCCTTAACCCGGGCAAGTTGTTCTGCTGTCGGATTGGCAGCAGCCTGGTTTTTAATCTGTTCCAGATTTGCAAGACTCTTCTGTGCGGCAAGATAGGCAGAGGATTTCGAACTGGAAGCTTTGGCTAAACGCTTCCTGTATCCACCGATGCGACTGTTCATAGCTTGTAGCTCAGTTCGTGTTTGAGCAACGCTTTTCTGTGTCTCCGCTAAGGACTGGTTGAGGGCCGCGCTCTCGTTAGCGGTCGCTTGCGCGCGCTCATGCCAGGCATCACGTGCTGTTTGCAGTTGCTGGTTTCGCTGCTGGTAGCCATTCCCGACCGAACATCCGATACCTGAGAAAAGATTGGCGGTGGTCGGGTCACATTGCTGGGCAGAGCACGCACTCAAACAGAGTGCGCCAAAAAGGGGAAGAATCGTAAATTTCCGATGCGACATCACGAGGCAGCCCTTTGGAGAATGAAAATTCAGGCTTTGGCGGCAGGCATTGGTTCAGCCTGTCCGACGTCCTGAGCCATAATGGACGCAACCTCTGCGAGCTGCTTTGACTGAGCCGCGCTCTGCTGGGAGGCAAGGGCTGCACTAGAATTTCCGTGTGCATCGGCAATCAACTTCATACTGTCTGCCTGCTTCTGCCGCATACTGGCAAGATTTTGCAGAGCCTGCACATCTTTCTGATAACCGGCAATCTTGGCTTGATAGGCTTCAGCAGAAATCTGTCCCTGAGCTAGCTGTTGACGGAGCTGTTTCAGATTGTTCTGCGTTTCCAGAAGTTCTTTCTGTGCATCCTGAATGTCAGTCTGAGTTTGTGCAATATTTTTTTGTTCGGTGGCGATCTGCGATTTAACCTGATCTTCGCTCAGCTCTTGAGCTTGGGCACGATTAGCAACAAGTGCGCCTACAGCCCCGCCAACCAGAGCGCCGGCTGCACCGGCGAGGGCTGCATTTTTGACACTTCCCGTTCCCAGGCCAACACCAAGAGCAGCAAGGCCACCGAGCACTGCGGCGCCCTCTCCAATCATATTGTTCTGCTGGGCAGAGCGTTGGCGCAGACGGTTCTGTTCCGGTGTGAGTGAGGAATCATAAGAAGGAGCGCATCCGGAAACAAACACGCACATAGCAACAGAAGCAGCGGAGATACGAAAGGGCGAAAGTGACACGGAGCAACCTTTTTACATAATGTTTCATTGTGAATAAGAAAAAAGCATTCTCTTGGGAAGTGAAAATTTACACGAAAAGAATTAATGAATTGCTTCGATCTGCGATTTTATAGTCTGCCCTGTAGGGAGTTTTCCGGAATGACTGCTTTGAATGTTCTGAGCAGTAACCATCAGGAACTGTATTGCCCGATCATCCTGAAGTGCTTTGATAGCATCTGCCTGCTGTGCTGTGATGGCGGAGAGATCGGGCAGGGCCTGACTGTTCGTTACGGCCTGAAGAAGACTGATGTAACCATTGATGGCGCCTCCAAGCTCCGTCTGTCTGGCCTGAAGGTGATTTGCGATTTGTGCGGTCTGGGCCGGTGTCAGAGGCGTTGGTTGCGACTTCAGAATATCGGCCGATTTCTGAATAAGCTGTATGGCATGGTCGACCTCCCAGATATCCGCTGCTAGGGCAACTAGTGCCTGAATTTGTGCGGCCAGCGCCTGACGATCTGCATCGAAACGGGCACGGGAGTCGCTGGCCATGGCGGTCTGGATCAGCTTCAGACCGTTGAGTGTGGCCGGGTCAGTCGTGTTTTTCTGAAGGCCTGCAAGCGCGGTCTGGGCGTCTGCACTTGCAGGCAGGGTTTTGTTCATCAGGGTGTTGAAAGCGTTCTGGGCCTGTTCCGTTCCGTGAAGGGAGCCGATAGCATCTGTCGCCAGAACAAGGCGGAATCCCATTTCAGGCAATCGGGTTGGTTCACCCGTCTGCGGGCTATAAAGCGGAACTTCGGCGCGTGAACTGGTCGTAATCTCATCGGGGTTGGACAGGTAATTTCCACCGCAGACCAGAATTCCGCCAGCCAGACCCTGAAGGCGGCCAACGCGGTTGAGGCGGTACGGCTCCAGCATCATCTGGCTGGCTTCCCCAAGCATATCATACAGACCCAGCGGGTTTGGTTTCATCTGCCCGACGCGCTGCATGCCGCCAAGGTCTGGCCCTGCTGCGATATACTGGTCTGCACCTTCCGGCATGGGCCATGTGGGAGCCATGAAATCGGTCGGGCTGACATGCATGCCGCCACGGGCGGCATAAGACCATTCGTCGTCGGTGGGTAGACGCACAAAGCTGGTTGCTCCGTCATGGTTTGGCAGCGGAATCTTTTGGGTGTGAAGCCACGTTGAATATTTCGTGGAGAAGGTAATGGCCTCATCCCACGAAATATGCGTCTTGGGATGCTGTCCATCCAGGGTAGGGGGCGCGCAGGTTCCACTCAGGCTTTCAGCCTGATTTTGGGTTACATCATATTTGCCGAGATAGTACCGGCGCAATTCCGGATGCTGGCTGACGGCGAAAGGGGCAGCCACATAGGCGTGGCGCATAAACTCGTTGTAGCCATCCTGTGGATCGCTTCTGCCCAGAATAATGGCATCGTCATCGAGTAGATTGTCTCCTGTCGGAACGTCAACGGGACGGAACGTCATTGCGCCACCGCAGGGCATAGGCAGAACCAGATCATCCGGCAGGGGATGTGGGTCGACGAATTTTTTGTCCCAACTCTGTGCGGCAGCCGTTTGTAGAGACAACACGGGTGCGAAACCCAGCAAAAGCAGGGCTGTGTGATGGGTTTTCATGGTGTGCTGACTCCCTCCCAGGGATCAATGCGGCGAAGGCTTCGGGCGGCGGCCAGGGCGGCCAGAAAAGCTCCCAGAGCGGTTGTGAGGCAGGTTTCAAGCCACAGACCAGCCCCGATTCTGCACAGCGTATGTCCGGGCGGCAGGGTCTTTGCAAAGACATGATTGATGGCGCTGCCTACGATCAGCGCACCTGTCAGAGCCAGAAAAATACCGGTCAGCGCGAGAATTTGTGCCTGAATGACGGGAAAAATCGTTAGACGCTGTACGCCGAGAAAGCGCAGGGTTGCGAGAGAAAGTTGTTTGCGTTCCACATTGGCCCATAGCGCGGCGGTGAGACTGGCGAAAAAACCGGTCACTCCAAGCAGGGCTGTCAGCCGGAACAGCACGGTCAATCGCTGGTCCAGAAGAAGAAGGTCCGAGACATCCTGCGCCCGATCCGAAATATCCACGCCTGCTGCACGCAATCTGGTGTCAAGGGCGGGGATGGTGTTGATCTGCCGGGTATAGAGACGGAAGCCGGGATAGGACGGGGCTGGCGTGGCCGCCTGTGCCCACGCATCGGACCATGAAAGAGAGTGCTCTCGATATAGTTCTACGGTCTGAGCCAGACGCAGCGATACGAAAGCTGCATCCCGGTTAAGGGCGCGTTGCGGGGTAATCGCCTGAACATGCAGGGGAATCCGAACTGTTTCCGGGCCGAGGCCTAGACGGGTGACATGCAGTTCGAGGAGATCACCCGCCTGAATATGCAGAGAGGCGGCGGCACTTGCGGAAAGCAGGATGGTGCTTTCGTCTGCGGGCATCGTCGCGGGTGTGGTCAGGGGATCATCCGCGTGGGACGGTATCAGTTCGATGCGTCGACCCGCAAAGGGGCGGCCGGGCGGAACGAGCAGAACACTGGCCGCAAGAGTGCGTGTTCGGGGCATGACAAAAACGACATCCGGCTCTTTTCGCAGCCTATCCAGCCAGCCTGTTGTAAAATCCCGGTTGCTGGCGCTGGAAATCTCACGCACATGCGGGTCTTCCAGAAGGACGGTTCTCAATCCTTCAACAAGTCCGCCTCGCAGGCCTGACAGGATAATCAGGGGGGCTGCCGTCGCTGCCAGACCGATGATAAGGCACAGTGCCAGAATTTTTTCGGATAGAAGATCGTACCAGGCCAGACGGGCCGCCAGACGAATGTCATGAAATATGAAGCGCCGGTCTGTCATGCTGTAGCGATCTGGGTCGTAGAACCGTTCATCGAGACTGGAAGCAGCGTGAACCCGGCTGCCGCCGCGCGTTCGGCGTCGTGCGTCACCATAACAACAGCTGCGTGCCGTTCAGCCTGCTGATGCAGGAGTGTCATGACATGTGTTGCCTGTTCTGGATGCAGGGACGCAGTAGGTTCGTCGGCAAGAATGATATCAGGCTGATGCGAAAGTGCGCGGGCAATGGCGACACGCTGGCGCTGCCCGACCGACAGTGCAGCGGGTCTGTTTGTCCGTAGGGAGACAAGGCCCAGACATTCGATAAGATCGTTGATGTGATGAGGATTTTTAATGTTCATAACATCCAGTGGTAGATGAATGTTGGCTTCGACGTTCAGGAAGGGCAGCAATGCGCTCATCTGCGGAACGAACCCGATATGTCGCGCCCTGAGGGCGGTCAGACGCCCCTGTCCGGGTACGCGCCAGAGGGATGCCGTGGGACTGCCCATAATGTCCAGCACCTCGACACGGTCTGGACGAAGTGAAAGGGAGAGCAGCCCCAAAAGCGAGCTTTTGCCACAGCCCGATGGCCCTACGACCGCATAACGGTCGCCTGGGTTCAGGCGAAAATGAGGTACTTCAAGCGTGAAATTTTGCCCCGGTGCCTGCCAGGATAGGTTTTCTGCAAAGAGCAGGGATTGGTTGGGGTTCAAGGTAACGCTTCCAGGGGTACCGGATAGACGCGCTCTCCATCATCGTGAGATTGCCCGATCTGCTTCCACAATGACGGGTCGGACTCATATTCCTGATAAAGACGCAGACGACTTGCGATATTGTTTAGGATGGTACGCTGTCCGACGGCGCCCATGGCGAGCCACGATTCCTGTGTGATAGATGTTACGTCGGACTTATACGGCAGGCCATCCAGATATTCGCCAAGCAGCGGGCCGATCGTGTCGATATGCGAGAAAGCATTTGGATCACGGGCCGAAGCCGCAAAGGCAGATTGAAGCTGGGTGAAGAAATTTTCCGGTGCGGTTCGACCGGCTAGCCCGGCATCCAGAATATGCTGAAGGGCGTTGGCAAGATCGGAGAGCTGGTTGCGTGTCAGGAGCACACGGATGTTCAGGGTTCTATGCAGCGTATCGGCTGGATCACGATCGGAGGTGAACGCGTTGATAATATCCGGTGCGGCTGTGTGCTGTGTGTCGCCAAGATAGGCCAGACGCATGGCCTGACTGACGACTGAGAGTTTCGTATCGACTTTCGCATCCTGCGGGGTTAGTCCGGCGACGGGGCGGCCGGTCATGTCCGCCACTTGCTGGAGCATGGAGGTAGACATGGTCTGGATAACAGGCCGGAACGCGTCCGGGCTACCTCCCGGGACAGGATAATACAGGCTGCCAGCATTGTTGAACTTCGAAAGATTTCGATACTGCGTTGCGGCTTTGCCGTGATCATTCGCCGCATTCCCTGCTGGGGTCAGCAGATGAATGACAAACAAGGCAATGCCTTTTGACGCGGCAAGGTGGTTCATATCCTCGATGTTGAGATGCGTCAGGCTATGGGGGTCGTCATTGCTTCGTGCCCCGGCATCGGTGATGAGAACGATATAACGGCCGTTGAACGTCTGCCATGGAACCTGATCGACTGCGGTTTTTACACCGGCAATCGCATCTTCATCAAAACTGCTGGAGGACACGCTGGCGTCGTGAACCGTGGAAATGGCCGGAAGGATTGCATCCAGAGACTGGGAAAAATCTGGCGACGCGTAGAGTTTTGTCGCGTACTCCAGCCCAGGCGTGTCTGCGAGACTGTCGCGGTAGGCGACGAGGCCGAAGCGAAAATTCTGCGAGACCGCCGTATTCTGGACGGAATGAATGATGCTGGAAATCGCAGCTCGCGTCTGGTCGATATAAGGCTGCATGCTGGCTGTTGTGTCGATGACGAAGACCAACCCGGCCTTGAACTGCTTCAGGGTCTGTGGCGATGCTGTCCGGGCGGTATTGCCCGTAGTCGTGGAGGCGGAAATGACATGTAGCATTCTGATTGCCGGACCACTGTCCCGCTCGATCTGCGTGGCATCCAGCACGGGAAGCAAATAGAAATTCTTGGACGGATCGACGAAATTTTCCGGTTCCATAGCGACGACCGGCGCTGAATGACCAGCCTGAACACCCTTGGTCAGAGCATCGACGCGCGCCGCAGAGTCCGCAGCGGACAGGAGATCTTCCTCGTGTTGAGCTGTGTCGAGGAAAAGCGCGCGGTTGCGGCCCGCGGGATTTGTGAAGGTTGCCACCATGGTGTGTGCCCAGGGGATTGTGTGGTCATCATCAATCCATCCCTGAACCGGGCCCTGGGCCGAACTTCCGATCTGAACGCGCCCCTGAGCGCGACCGAATACATAGAAGACTTCGAAGCCCGGCAGTGGTTTTGCGTCTTTTCCACTCGCATCACTGAAGAGAGATGCGCCGGGGCGGGTAATGATCCGCTGATAGAGCGTGTGTTTCCCCGGCTGCAAGAGCGGGGTGGCGGCGTGTACGGCGGTTGCCAGTCCAAGCAGCGAAAGGCTGCATAGAGTGGCTCTAGCGATCTGGCGAACGTCCGGGATCATGGCCAAAAATCCTTCAGGGCAAGCTGGGCTGTCATGTCGTCGTTGGCAGATTGCTGCTGCAGGGCGGTATGGAGGCGGGCACGGTCCTGTGCGCTGCTCGTGTCGCCGGCCTTGGCGGCCGATTGATAATAATGGGCGGATTCACGCACATCCGGGCTGGGGATAGGCCCTTTCGGATCGAAGGTCGTCGGATCGTAAAGATGTCCCAGGTGGTTCATGGCAGGAGTATCTCCGCGATCAGCGGCGGCTTCCAGTAGCAGGACACCATCATCCGTCTTGCCGTTTTTCAGGCGGGTTTCACCTTCTTGCCTGATTTGGACGGCTGTTCCTGCCTCTCGGATCACATCGGGCACGGATTTGTTGGCGAAGGGGTCGCTGTCCGGTGCGGTCGCATTCAGGGGCGCGGCGATCGGACTGCGAGAAGAGGCGACCTTATCCTGGCCGGGGAGGGTGGGGTGATGCAGAAGATAAAATGCCAGAAATCCCAGAATGCCTAGCCCGATCACCCCCCCACCCAGGACAGGAACCAGGTGTTTGCGTTCGGTCTATTTTTCAGGCGGCCCGC
>NZ_JBDOBO010000100.1:0-7296 GCF_047723935.1 Gluconobacter sp. | reverse complement strand
GATTGCACGGCTTGACCGCCTTGGACGGGATACTGTGGATGTCCTGAATCTGCTGCGGATACTGGATGAAGAAGGTATTAGGGTACGAATACTGAATATCGGCGCAGAAACCGGTACTCCCAATGGCCGCATGTTTTTAACAATTCTCATGGCGATTGCAGAATTTGAACGTGAATTGATCCGGGAGCGAACACGCGCCGGGCTGGCTGCAATCAGGGCATCGGGAAAAAAACTCGGTCGTCCAGACTGCCTGACAAAGCGACAGCAAAGCCATATTCGTGATTTATCGGAAAATGGTATGTCTTTGCGGGAGATTGCCGCAATTTTTAAAGTCAGTAAATCAACAGTCCATCGTGTTGTCAGGGGATAGTGTTTTCAAAATATGATCTGAACAGTTTATGCATTCAGTAAGTGCCATATTATGAGCTATGTCTGTTTCAGGTCATGAATATTCATTTGTATCAGGTTGTTGGCAAGTTATGACAGATGACAAGGAAATCGCCCTGCCTGCTGATCCCAACGATCCAGAAGACAGACCCGTATCCAAATCGGGGCTTGTGATGGCTCATAGAGGACGAAAGCTACGGATGGCCAGGGCAGGGTTGGGTCTCTCTCAGGAAGCCTTTTCTGCTCTTTTAGGAGTATTTTCCGTGGAATTGCTGTCGTGGGAACAGGCTCGCCAGAAGATACCGGAAGACGTTTTTGCCAAATTATTGGACATTAAAGCAAGCCAGTAAGACGGATTATGGATCATGTGACGGGTGGAACTGGCTTCCTGCTGGGAGATAGTTCTGGCTCCTAGAATGCTGCCCAGCGGTAATGGAAGGCATGATAACCGTGCGTTGCTGGCTATCATATTCTTTTATCTCCTTTTTCCATTTGTGGCGTTGCCATGCGCCATAGGCACAGCCTGCCATTGCCCCCATGACTGCGTGACCAGAGCGCATGAAGTGACCTGCCACGGCTCCCGCAGCGCCATCAGCAATACATCCGTGAGGGCGGGCAGAGGGTGTGACTTGCCCGATGCTCTGCGCCAAGGATTGCAGAGGGGCTAATGATATGATTAGAAAAAACAATGAAAAAAAGCGCTTTTCCATAACTGCAATTCCCTACAAGACTTATTTTATTGTCATGATATGGAGGAAATGAAATCAGGATTTTTAAGAAGTTCCTGCGTGAACAGTCTGTATTTCTGAGTGATCGGAGCAAGTCGTCTTGCCATTTTAATGATTAACGGTATGAAAAATAGGAGGCTTATGCCAAGAGTGGGAATGGCTAATGTCCATATGATTATACTCATATGTGACTCTGATGCTGATGCATTCAGGTCTTTAAAGCTACTTTTCCCACTGAATGCATCATCATAAAATGTGATACTATCTGTATTATGATTATAGAAAAGAAGATATTTCCCGTCTTCAACGCCTTCTGATGCACCCCAGATCAGGGTGACACGTTGTCCTTCACGGCATCGGATGTTCGCATCGCTCATTTCCCGCTCATGACCGCTCAGTGATACAATCCAGAAATTCTGATGTTGTTCTGTAGACGATCTGATCTGTGGGGCATTAATTTGTCCGCCATAGACGGGATGGATATAACCACCGCCACCATCGGATTTTAAGCTGGTGGATGTCCATTTCTGGAGGCTGTAAACATCGCCGCTAATTCCATGAAACCATACTGGAGAACCATCAATGGTGAATTTCATGATATTCCTCACTAAGGATAAAATGTTTATTTGATGGAATCCTGTGGATTAAAATAAGAATTTCTATTCTGGAACTCTAATCCATTTACCGTTGTTTTTTGCAAATCTTAACTCAGCATTATCTACAAAATTACCTTGTTGAATTTTCAACTGGCAGATGTAAGCGATATTGCCTTTTCTGCATTTTCTTTCGAGAACACTGATTTTATTGGGTGGCTGTTCGTTCGCTCCCTGTTGAGGGTCATTTTGGAATTCCTGACTGAGAACTGTTTCAATTTCTTTTATTGAAGGTTCTTCGTCTCCACAGGCGGACAGGAAAAGGAAAGGTATTAATATAAATAAAGAAGACTTTGGTTTTGATCGATAATATAGTGACATCACATGATCTCTGAGCCGTGGAATTTAAAGTCAGGATTATCGTTCTGGAGTTTAAAGAGAAGGTGCAGGCTGCTCATGTGCGAGGCTCCACTTGCCATCCTCATGATGTATGACCCGTAGGGTATTTTCATGAGGCTCATCATTAAGAGTGAAGCTGACGGTGCAATCGAAAGCTGAATCGAAGTTTTTCAGAGCTTCACAGCTTTGCTTAACAATTTTAATGGCTTCGACATCTACTCTGGCTTGTCGACGATTGCCGCCAAATAACATGTTGAAGCCACTGGGCTGGCTGAGTAGATCGGCTTCGAGTTGAGCCATTTCGCCCTGACTGGGCGTTCCACCGGAACAGGCGGAGAGCATAAGAGGTAAAGCCAGAAGAGTCATGTGTAAGAGACGAGAAGGAGAACTTTCGAGCATTTTTCTGAACCAAGAAGTTACGTGATATCGTTGTCAAAATCCGTCGTTTTTGGGACAAAAGGCTTCCGAAGCACAAACAGAGTAAAATGGCGTCTCAAAAACGTGTCCCGTTTACATAAGGAGACACAAACGATGGCGCGTTATGGTTACGCTCGTATTTCCACCGATGAACAGAGTCATGATCCTCAGCTTCTTGAGTTGAGGCGGGAGGGACTTGAAGAGATCATTACCGATACTGTTTCAGGACGCATCCCGGCGGTGGAACGCCCTGGGTTGTCCTCCTTATTGAACCGGCTTGGAAAGGGAGACAGTATGGTCGTGGCACGTCTGGATCGCCTTGGACGTGATACCGTCGATGTCATGGGATTGGTCAGGAGCCTTACAGAGAGCGGCGTTCGTGTGCGAATATTGAATATTGGGATTGAGACGGGCACCCCGAACGGTCAGCTTTTTTTGACCATCCTGGCGGGTTTCGCTCAGTTTGAGCGGGAAATTATCCGGGAGCGGACGCGAGCGGGCCTGGAAGCCGCGCGTCAGGCTGGAAAACGATTGGGGAGGTGCCCTATCCTGACGTCCCGTCAAAAAAAGCATGCCTGTGAATTGAAGCAGGCCGGGAGATCACTGGCAGAAATTGCAAAAATTTTTCGGGTCAGTCGGAGCACGGTCTGGCGCACGGTTCAGTGCGGGGTATAGCGTGCCAAAAAGCAGGTTTTAGGGACAGTAGCGACGTCGTCTGTTCGAGGCAGCTTGACAAGCTTCCAGAAACGACCGTTTTTCGGACACGAAACGTTGCGGGAAGCGTGATGGTTGCGTTGGGCTATGATCATTTCATATCGACTTTCGTCTTCATCTTAGAAATTCATTGCAATAATTTATATTTCCGAAAACAGACATAAATAACGCAAGGGCAAGTGTTTCCTTTTGCTGGTTTGTCAGTAACTGAGCGGTGTGGTTTACAAAAAAGATTCAGGTTGACAAATTTTCTATAATGCCCAGATTAACGTGTAGAATGGAAATGCGCGATGGCAGGCATGGGTATGGAACGAAAAACTCCTCAAGATTATCATCCTGATCTTACAGAAGGGCGGCTAGTCATGCTTGCGCAAGCAATTGCTCAGGCACGTGCAAATGCTGTTATTCATCATAATCCCGAAATTGGGGATATTGGTTGGACGTTAGGCTCCAGAGGATTCACGTGTAGTCTGAAAGAAATCGCAACTCTTTCCGAGAAGGAAGATTGGCTTTCCATAGAAGATGCAAGCCTTCATTTTGTATTTAAAATCGGTGCTGCAACAGTAAGGTTTTATAGAGGCGAACCTGACAAGCCTAACCGCAGGACATTACGGCGCACGCATTCTGAGGTTTTGCAGGAATCTTTTTTATTTCCTGAAGAAGATGAGGATGTCATTTTCCGTATCGCTGTAGATACAGACGTGGAGGGATATGCTGACAACATTTATTTGGTCTGTTTTCGTGGAGAGGCGGTGGTACAACACTGGATTATCCCGTATAAAGAAGGCGCAGTCAGTATTCCGGTTGTTTTGGAAGATATTGCCAAGTCGGAAGGTGTGGATATACCACCTGCTCCTGTTGGCATCCCTGGCGAAGAGAAGAAACAGGATGATGCCTCTTAAACACGGTTTGAAAGCACTTTTTCATGAGGGTCAGGTGTTATGCAACGCTCTGAGAAACCATTCTCTGGCGGTCAGTTGCGCATAGCGCGTTTAGCAAATTGTTTTTCATTGGATGAAATGGGGGAAAAGGTAGGAGTAACACGGCAATATATGCATCAACTGGAATCCGGAGCGAAGCTTCCTAATCAGGAAATGGAAGAAGCTTTGGCTGACGCTACAGGTGTGTTGTCACGTTTCTTCAGACTTACTGATCTGGCACCATTGGTGCCGGAACAGTGTCATTTTCGGAAGCAAGCTACGACGCCTCAGATGGTGAAAAGTCAGGCTCTGGCGCGCGGGACCATTCTTGGAATGGTGATCGATCGACTTGATACAATGCTTAGCCTGCCGCCTGTCTCGTTCCCCAATATTCCCGCTCAGAGTGCGGAAGATATTGAACGCGCAGCTGAGCAGTGTCGTATAGAGTGGGGATTAGGGCTTACTGGCCCTATCACCAACATTATACGTGTGGCTGAAAATTGTGGTGCGATTGTCAGTCATTTTGAGGGCGTATCTGAGCGTGTGGATGCTCTTTCAATGGATCGCAAGCGGCCATTGATCTGTCGTAGTGAAGCTAAACCAGCAGCTTGCCGTCTGCGGTTTGATATTGCGCACGAAATTGGGCATTTGGTTATGCACCAAGGAGTGCAGACTGGAGATCGTGAAACGGAAAGCCAAGCTCATAGGTTTGCTGGCGCATTGTTAATACCTAGGTCAGTTTTTGTACGTGAGTTCCCACGTTCAAGGTATCTTAATTGGCAAAATCTGGAAGTTATGAAGTTGCGCTGGAAAGTTTCTTTGAGTGCAATCATTCATCGAGCATACGATTTACAGCTTATCGGAGCCGATCAGTACAAACGTGCTTACATTCATCTACGTAAAACAGGACAAAGCAAGAAGGAGCGCCATGATGATTACATTCAGCGTGAAGAACCAGAGTTGCTCGAGAACGCGCTCAATGTATTGGAAAATCATCAGAGCGGTTCCGTTGCTAGATTAGCCGTCAGTACTGGATTGAAAAACGAAATGTTTAAACTAGTAACAGGCTTTCCGGTACCTATGAGTAAGGCGCATTCGGTTGCGAATAATGTTGTCAACTTGTTTTAAAAGATGATTTTTTTTGGCCTTTACCATTAAAGAACAATAAAAAAATCAAAATTCTTGAATATTGTGTGTTTGTGCATAAGCAGCCTGTATGTCGTGGAGGCAGTGAGTGTTAATGTCCCATACTTGGTTGCGATGGAGTAGCAGGCATATTTCCTGCTATTCCTTTTGGAATGACAAGTTTTGAACGAAGGCGCGAGATTTCTCGCTTTGCCTGTCCTTTTTCAGATTGGTGGGCTTTGTCCCATTGTCTGATACGGTCTGTTCTCGCCTGCACCAGTCTGTCAAAACGATGCTGGAGCCATGGTTCGAGTTTTTCCGGATCAGCCATGGTGGAAAATTCGGCATCATACTGTTTCCTGAATTCTTCAAGGACAGGTCTATCCTGTTCTGTCAGGATAGACCGGACAGGTTCTGGCGGTGTTGAGCGCAACCCGACAATATGCAGCAACGCCTGTACAACAAACCGCAGGACTTCCAGAAATTTGAGCAAAAGCTGCTGGCAGACTTTTGCCAGTTTCCCGGCTCGTCCGGTCATGCGTTGCCAGCGGCTTTCTTCCGCCTGTTCCCATTCTTTTTTGGCACGACGATAACGAGTAAAGCTGCTCCGCAGTTGCTTCTGGTAGGGGGTGAGGGCTTTTCGCCATTTTGCGAGCATTTCTTCCCTCTTTAATGGTGCCCAGTCCTCTTCTGGCGCTCTCTGGTCAAGGATAGCCTGCTGCTCCTGAATGGCCTGCCTGATCCGGTGGCGGTGACGGGCTTCTTCCGCGCTGAGGATCAGCGGATACAGTGGTTTCGGAGGAATGTGTGGCGCGGTGGCTGGCCTGTCCACATCCTCCATCTGCCTGCGCCTGAGTGCGTCAATCGCTTTATTCCTGCGTGGTAGGCGGATACGTTTTGGACTCCTGTTGGGGGCAGGTGAGGCGTCGGGGGCGGAGAATATTCCAGTCTGGTCATTCTCTGATGTCATGCGCACAGGAACACGGGTGCTTCTGATATCCAGTTTCGACTTTTCGTGTTCTGCTGATTGTTCTTTTGCCAGAAGCTTTCGGAATTCCGCCATGCGCACTTTTGTCAGCCGGGTAAAACTGCCAATCAGCGTTCCATCGCTGGTTTCAATGATATGAGCACCCGGTCGGGTCTCCTTTCGATCCCCTTCGCGCATGGTCAGACCATGCTCTGTCAGTGCTGCGCGGAAAGACTTTAATCCGTCAGAGTGGCTCCAAAGAGAGGCAACAAGCTGTTTGAGTTCTGGTAGGTCAAGTCCCTGTCTTTCCGCTGTGCGGTGGGCCTGTGAGGTATAGGCGGCACGGGGCATGTCTGCTGGCTGTGCTGGAGCAAGGGCTGCGATCAATTCTGCTTCATGGACTTTGCCATCCTGTCGTAAAGCTTTGGCAATCGAGCGGTCATGGCGCCCGGCGATGAGAGCATGATCCAATCTGATTTCTTCCAGCCTTGCCAGTTTCTCCAACCGTATCCAGCTAAAACGACTGTCTAAAATATGGTCCTGCTGCCATTCAGGCAGCAGGAGATGACCATGAGTGCTGCCATCCTTTTGATGGATGACCAGTGTTGTGTGCTCAGGATCTGCATGGAACTCGTGACAGATTCTTCCCGCAAATTCTGCCAGTTGGTCATCTGTCATCGGTTCAGCAGGATTAAAGGCGATATGGCGCAGACCATAGGTCAGGTTTTCGCGTCTGGCTTCCCGCATCGCATCATGAAGCAACCATTCTGACCCAGCCATGATCTTGATGGCTTCATTTTTTGGGCCATGAAGAACATGCCTTGTAATCGCCTTGGCACCGCTTCTGGTTTTAATCCGGCTTTCCTGAATAATCATGGCTCATGACCCGGAGAGCTTTCAATGAAGAGTTGTGGCAGGCCGGGGGCACCTGCGCCGGGGTGGGCGGCTTCGTGATTGTGCCAAAAGCTCGTCAATCTGATGCAGCCTGTACGCAAGTTCGGTGAGTGTTTCCCCGCAGTGGATATGGTCACCACAATGAGCAGAGT
>NZ_JBDOBO010000099.1:0-7345 GCF_047723935.1 Gluconobacter sp. | reverse complement strand
TTCTAGCTTCGTCGGCAGCGTCAGATGTGTATTAGAGAGAGCATAAATATGCCAGAATCCCCATAAACAGAAACATAAATTACATTTTTATGTTAATTTAGTAATTATATTACAGCACGCGCAATGAGTGCACCCCACTGATATCATATAGCGTTTTTAATATATTAACACAAGTTTTCAATTTATATGCTTTCAAGAGCCCAGCTTGCAGCCGCAGGCATCTTGGGATAACAGACTGCACGTGTGTCCGCGTAGCTCAGCAGGATAGAGCACAGGATTCCTAAAGTCTGAATTGGGCGCCATGACAGGAAACTTCATGGTGGATTCACTCAAATTCGGGGAACGCTCTGGCTTACTTGAGCCGTGCCAATCCCGAGCCAAGCTTTCCGCCCTTAGCGGAAAGAAGGTGTAGAGACTGTACGGGTGACACCTTGGCTCCTCTCGCGGGGTCGTGGTGAAGAGACAGTCCAGACCACGAACATGCTCAGCTATGAGTGTGGCGGCGAAAGTCGAAGTGGTATGAATCCTGGGGCCGGAGGTTCGAATCCTCTCGCGGACACCACAACTTCACAGCGTAATTGCCTTATCCTGCGCCGTGTCCCTGGCGGGAATGTTGTGAGGAATGCCAAGAAGCGCATGCAATAAATATACGACGATAGCCGCTGTCAGAAGCACCGCCAGTAACCGTCCAAAAATGCGAAATGCCAAAACAATCAGAGCACACAACAGGCAGAATAAAAGCACTGTCTGAAACTGCCCATGTACTCCGATACTACTCAGCACGGCACGTGCGGAAACCTCCACAAAGGCTACAGCCGCAACGATGAAGCCCAGCAGCATCAGGATGAAACTGAGCAAGGTGTCAAAAATGGATTGCATGGGTCGCCCAGGGCATGAATTGAATTAGAAGCATCCTACAAAGACATCACCCTCTTCCTTCGGTCAATCGCTTCCAGAGCCGGGGATGGACGGATGATAACGATGTCATTACGAAAGAGGGTAGCGCCACCTGGAACATCAGACTTTTTATGAGCATCTCATGACCTCTTCGCCCAACCTGCTGCTCACGATCATCCAGGCTATTTTGCCCATTCTGGTCACACTGGGCTTCGGCTATTTCGCCGCATACCGTAAAGATTTCGATGCCCAGCAGGCAGGCGTTCTGACGCGACTGGTCATGCTCTATGCCCTTCCGCTCGAACTCTTCGTCTCCATTCTGAGCACACCCAAAGCACAGGTGCTATCTGCCGGCCCGGTAGCGGCGCTCATACTTTTGGCGATGGTGGGCGGATATGCCGCCGTTTTCAGCGTGTTCCGTTTTGCACTGAAGCGCCGGTTGAGCGAAGCCGCAATTATTGCCATGACAATCACCGGGCCTTCGGTCCCGTTTATTGGTATTCCCGTCTTGGGGCAGATTTTCGGGGCCGCCAGCGGTGTACCGATTTCTATCGCCGCCCTAGCCATGAATCTGATCCAGTTGCCCATCACCCTTATTCTGATGGGTCACGACCACGGCAATCAATCGGCTCGCGACACTGCCACGGAAACACGTAACGAATTCAGAGAGCTGGTAGGGCACCTTCTTCATTCATGCCGCGAACCCGTGGTCTGGGTACCCTTGTTAGCTCTTGTTTTGGTCAGCGCTGGCGCTTTCCTTCCCGTCTTTCTGAAGGGATCTTTTCTTCTGCTTGGCCACACGACCGGAGGAGCGGCCCTGTTCGCATCCGGCGTGGTGTTATTTACGCGACAGGTCCGTTTCAGTCCTCTGGTGGGCACAATTGTGGGGATCCGCAACATTGTCATTCCAGGCATAATCTATGCTCTGGCACGCGCATGGCACCTTCCGCCGCAGGCCCTTCAGGAAAGTGTGTTGACGATGGCGATCCCAAGTGCCTCCATCAACGTTATTCTGGCAATGCGGTATCACGTTCTGGAACGCGAAATCGCTTCCGTCCTGTTTTTCGGAACACTCACCTCCATTGCAACAATGGCATTCTTTATATGGTTAACCGGCGCTTAAGTAGCTTTCTGTTTGTCTGCACAGGCAATATCTGCCGTTCTCCACTCGCTGAACTCGCCATGCGCCGAGAGGCTGCAAGGCGACAGCTTGAACTCGATATTGATTCTGCAGCAATCGGCCATTGGCACCTCGGGTATCCCCCTGATCCAAGAGCCTGCAAGGTGGCAAGTCGACATGGCCTGGATGCTTCGGCACTCAGATCACGTCTGGTCTGCGAAGATGACTTCTACCGCTTTGACCACATCATTGCTCTCGATCACTCACACCTGACTCACCTGCAGAATATACAGCCTGCGGATAGCAGGGCATGCCTTTCCCTTATGCTTGACCACATTCCTGGCCGAGAGGGTGAAGACGTCGATGACCCTTATTATGGCCCAGAGAGCGGCTTTACAGTCACTTGGAACGACGTTGAACAAGCATGCCGCGCCCTTGCGGACAAAGAGCTCGACGCCCTCCCCTCCCGTCCCTGATCAACAGGAGAACTGCCTTGTCTTCCAAACCTGACCTGCTCATGATCGACCCATTCCCAGCCGGGATCGTCGCGCGACTTGCAGAGCATTTTAACCTGCACAAATATAGTGATCTCGATCAGCTCAAGCCAATCGCAGATAAAATCCGGGGAGTTGCTACAGGGGGAGGTTCAGGACTTCCACGCCCCATCATGGACGCGCTCCCCGCGCTGGAAGTCATCGCCGTCAACGGCGTCGGGACAGATCAGATCGACCTTGACGAAGCACGCCGCCGCAAAATTGGTGTTGCAACAACGCTCGGCACCCTCACCGATGATGTCGCAGACATGGCCATTGTCCTGACGCTATCAGTCATGCGTGACACGGTCTTGAATGACCGTCTTGTTCGTTCCGGTGAATGGTCCAGAAATTCGCTACCGCTGTCCCGCAGCGTGACCGGAAAGCGGATGGGCATCGCAGGTTTTGGACAGATAGGGCAAGCCATTGCCCATCGTGCAGCAGCATTCGGTATGGAACTGGCCTATTTCAATTCCAAGCCACGTCCTGAAAGCGCCGTACGCTTCGAAAGTGATCTGAAGAAACTGGCTGAGTGGAGCGATATTCTCGTTCTGGCAGTCTCGGGAGGCCCTCGATCAGCCAATATGGTTGATGCGGAAATTCTTGAAGCTCTCGGGCCAGACGGCGTCCTCATCAACATTGCTCGCGGATCGGTTGTCGATGAGGCAGCTTTGCTTTCAGCTTTGCAAGAAAAGCGAATTGCAGGCGCCGGACTGGACGTGTTCCAGAATGAACCAAATATCAATCCAGCATTTTTTAAGCTGGACAATACGGTCCTACAAGCTCACCAGGCCTCAGCAACCGTAGAAACACGGACCATCATGGGCAACCTGATGGTGGATAATCTCGTCGCCCACTTTGACGGGAAACCCTTGCTGACACCAATCCTGTAAAAAGAACTACTCCAGAAACTGCTCGGCAATAATACGCTCGGACAGTCCATGATCTGGATCGAAGAGGACCGTGGCATGCAGCTTACGGTCCTCTTTTACGATGACCTCCGCGACATCACGAATTTCTTTAAAATCTGCCACTGCAGCTGTTGGTCGTTTGTCTGTATCCATCAAAGTCAGCCTGACCACGGCTGACGATGGCAAAAGGGCACCCCGCCAGCGCCTGGGCCGGAAAGCAGAAATCGGCGTCAGGGGCAATATGTTAGCGCTTAACGGCACAATAGGCCCATGTGCCGAAAGATTATATGCCGTCGATCCCGCAGGGGTCGCGACGATCACGCCATCACAGATCAACTCTTCCAATCTGACCCGCCCATCAACTTCAATACGAATCCGGGATGTCTGACGTGTCTGCCGAAACAGGAACACGTCATTGAACGCGCGTGCTTCGAAAACCTCACCACTGACTGTTCTCGCTGTCATATGCAACGGATGCAGTAACGAAGGCTGCGCATTTAACAGGCGTTCCGGAAGATTATCTTCATTTGGCGTGTTCATGAGGAACCCAATGGTCCCGTAATTCATGCCGTACACAGCCAGTTCAAGTCCAAGGACACGATGAAGCGTTTCGAGCATGAAGCCGTCGCCCCCCAGACTGACCGCCACATCCGCGTTCTCGAGCGGCACATTGCCATAGCGAGCAACCAGAACAGCAAGCGCATCTTGGGCGACATCTGTTGACGCCGCTACAAAAGCAATTTTCATGAGGGTTAGATCAACTGCCTGTTTGCCTGAATGGGCATACGCTCACGCACTTGACGCACCTGATCAAAATCGAGATCGGCAGTTCCCCACGCGGCTTCACCCCCCAGTTTCAGAACAACCTCGCCCCAGGGATTCACAATCATGGAGTGCCCATACGTTTGACGCTCGTTTCCAGCAGCATCCGTGTGCCAACCGGCTGTACCGCAAGCAATAACCCATGCCTGCGCCTCTATCGCACGTGCCCGGATCAGGATTTCCCAATGAGCTTCCCCTGTCTGCTGTGTAAACGCAGCAGGCAAGATGATCATCGCCACATCGGCTGCCCGCAATGCGAGAAACAGCTCAGCAAATCGCAGGTCGTAACAGATGGCAAGACCAGTCGGGACGCCCGAGATGTCCACGACCTCCACACTGTCACCCGGCACATAACTATCGCTCTCCCGATAGCCCTCACCATTCGGCGTCACCACATCAAAAAGGTGAATTTTCCTGTAGCGACCGCACTCATTACCTTGAGGGTCAAAAATCAGCGACGTATTCGCCAACTTGTTTTTACCCTCACCCGACACGATCTCCCCAATCGAGCCACCATGAACCCAGATCCCATGCTCCTTCGCCATCGCACGCAAAGCCTCGTACAGAGGGCCGCCCTGCTCTCCTGGAGTAGGCAGGCTCTCAGCATTTGCATGCTTTGTCTCGGCTGTCCCGCCTAGACAACTCCACACCTCTGGCAAAACGACTAGCGCAGGGTTTTGAGCTTTTACAGCATCCGCGACGAGACGCTGAGCCTGGGAAATATTCGCCTCCCGGTCAGCCGAAGGAGCCATCTGGATCAGTGCAACACGCATGGTCAGTACATTTCCTTAAGCAATGACCCGAGACCATAAGCGATCGAAGAGTCCGAGGTAAGCCCGGATTTCTCGAACTGCAGTCGCCGCTTTCAATACATGAGGACATGATCTCTCGCGTTTTTACTGGATTACCCCAACGGTCCGTATCTTTGCGCGAGTAGAAATTTCTGTCTGCGAGAGCACCATTGTCGAAGGACGGATACGCTCCACAATCATTCGCATGGGACGACGCATCCCCCCGGCGACAAGAATAACCGGGTTTTCACCCTGCCCCAAAGCTACATCCAGCGCCTGCCTCAGCTTTCCTACAAATTCGTTAAGGCGAGATGGTGGGAGCGCTAACTGACGATCATCCGCAGGGCCGATCATATTTTCTGAAAATACAACTTCCCAATCGGGGCTGAGTGTCAAAACAGGAATATAGCCTTTTGGTCCGGTAACGGCGAAGCTGATCTGACGCGCCAAACGGGTCCGAACATGTGAGGTCAACGCCACAACAGATTTCAGACCTTGCCCACAGCCTTCCTGAAGCGCCTCTAAAATACCCGACAGATCTCGAATTGAAATCTGCTCAGCCAGAAGACTTTGTAGCACTCTCTGAACAACACTTACTGACACTTGAGACGGAATGAGATCGACAATCAGTTTTTGCTGATCACGCGGCATTTCATCCAGAAGTTTCTGTGTTTCGGAGTAAGAGAGCAGGTCTGCCATGTTTTCCCGGACCAGCTCAGTGAGATGGGTAATAATAACACTCGCGGGATCAACAACAGTATAACCTTTAATTATTGCGTTCTCTCGTTCACTTTGATCAATCCACAAGGCCGGGAGATTAAATGCGGGCTCTCGTGTTTCTTCGCCACGCAAATCCGGTAATCCACCCTTAGGGTTCATTGCCAGAATCCTGCTAATCTGTACTTCCCCATGCCCAATTTCGATTTCTTTAATTTTTACAGAATAGGCATTGGACGATAGCTGTAAATTATCCTGAATACGAACTGGAGGTAAAATAAACCCCATTTCTCCAGCAATTGTTCTCCTGAGAACCTTGATTTGCTCTGTCAAACGCGCGCCATCACCGCTCGCGATTGAAAGTAAATTGAATCCCAATTCCAAACGCAACAAATCGACGCGTAAGCTCTCAGTAAGAGGAGGCTCACCGGGTTGCATATTTTCAGGAAGGCTAACGGCATCCTCTTCAGCATCTTGATCGGTAACCGGAGAGCGGTACCGCAACCATGCTCCTCCTCCTGCAAGAGCCGCCAAACCAAGAAAAGGAAGCGTTGGCAGACCCGGCATTAATGAAAGAACAGCCGCAGAGCCAGCAGCCAGAGCCAGCGGTTTGGGATTACCCCCAAGTTGCCGCACCAAAGCCACGTCTGCTGCTCCTTCTGTCCCTCCCTTAGTCACCACAATACCCGAGGCCGTAGAGACCAGCAGAGCAGGAATTTGCGACACCAGACCATCGCCAATCGTCAAAGTCGTAAAAGCAGAAGCTGCATCCGCCACAGACATTCCATGACGCCCAATGCCGATTGCCAACCCCCCGACGATATTGATTGCCGTAATAATCAGACTTGCGATTGCATCTCCACGAACGAACTTGGCCGCACCATCCATCGCTCCATAGAACCCACTTTCTTCCTGGAGTTCTTTGCGACGTTGACGAGCAATTTTGTCACTGATGGCGCCAGAAGACAGTTCAGCATCAATCGCCATCTGCTTTCCAGGCATGGCATCCAGCGAAAATCGTGCGGCCACTTCGGCAATACGACCTGATCCTTTGGTGATCACCATGAAATTCACAACCAGAAGGATTGCAAACAGGATCGCGCCGATTACGACATCACCTCCCATAAGGAAGCCCCCGAAAGCAGCTACGACATGGCCTGCTGCATACATCCCCTCATAGCCGTGACTAAGAATGAGTCTGGTCGTCGCAACCTCCAACGACAGACGGAGCAGTGTTGTGAGGAGGAGCAATGTGGGGAAGGAGGTGAAGTCGAGTGGTCGCGTCAAAAACAAAGCAACCATCAAAACGAGCACAGACGCCGTCACAGAGAGCGCAAGCCCCACATCCAGAATGAATGTCGGAAGCGGTAAGACGAGGATTGAAAGCAATGCCGCAACAGCCAATGCCAGTCCGACATCGGTGCCTGGCAACCAACGCTGCCCTCCTCGCAACCAGACAGGCAAAGGAAATTTCTGAAAATAACCAGAGAGAGTGGTCTTTTTCACAATGGAAGAAAGAGCCCCTTCTGATGTATTCATAATAATAATCTTACC
>NZ_JBDOBO010000098.1:0-7381 GCF_047723935.1 Gluconobacter sp. | reverse complement strand
GTTGCCGCCGTGAAAGGGCAGTGTCCTAGGCCTCTAGACGAACGGGACTGGAGGCATGAGCGGGTGTATAAGGGGGTTCATTTGTGCCGTCAAGCACTTGAAACGTCAGAAATGAAAAAAGTTAGATTTTGTCGTTCCTGCCAAGTTTCCACCCTCAAATGCCCTGCCAGATGCAACAGCGGCATCGTCCGATCTTCAAGCAAGGGGACAAATGGTTTGTCCCCCGCACGGAAGACAAGTGCCTTCAGGCGTGTCCCGCCGTCTTCACCCTGGAACATCACGCGCAGGGTGTTTCCGTCCTTGCCAATGCGATCAGTCTTGACGCATCGCACATTGCTGATTGCCAGAACGGGCTCTTCATTGCCGGGTCCGAAGGGAGCCAACCGCGCAAGCTGAGCAGCGACTTCAAGCGAAGCGCCTCTGAGTGTGGTGAGGCCATCGATCCGTAATGCGTCCTGAACCGGAAGAGCGCGGGCTTCGGAAAGCGTGTTGTCCAGCAATTCATGGAAAGTGGCCGCATTGCCTGCTTCCAGCGAGAAGCCGGCAGCCATGGCATGGCCACCACCCGTCAGAAGAAGCCCGGACTGTCTGGCCGCGATGATTGCGGCACCGATATCCAGTCCAGGAACAGAGCGGGCAGATCCTTTGATAATCCCGTCCGCGAGAGCGCCGACCAAAGCCGGACGATTGAATCGCTCCTTCAGCCGTCCCGCGACAATTCCCACAACACCCGGATGCCAGGTTTCACCATGCAGGAAGATCACCGCATGATTGGCTTCGATCTGCTGTTCAGCCTGCTCCATCGCCTGAGCAAGAATGCCAGCTTCGACGCTCTGACGTTGCCGGTTCACGTTATCCAGCTCATCCGCAAGAGCGCGAGCTTCCACGACGTCTTCGGAGAGCAGAAGTCGCAAACCAAGATTGGCCTTGGCAATACGGCCTCCCGCGTTAATGCGTGGACCCAGAGCGAAGCCACACGCCATCGCACTGGCTTCTTCCTTCACGCCTGCCACAGAAGACAGTGTGGCTAGTCCCAAGCGCTCTCCACGCGCCATGACGCGCAAACCCTGCATGACAAGTGCACGGTTCAGCCCGGTAAGAGGCATGACGTCACAGATCGTGGCAAGGGCCGCGAGATCCAGACGCTTAAGAAGGTCAGGGGCAACGCGTCCATCCGTAAACCAGCCGTCTCGCCGAAGAAGACGTACTGTGGCGACCATCGTCAGGAAAGCAACGGCGGTTGCGCAGATTGCGCCAAGACCAGAGGTGCAGTCGAGGCGGTTCGGGTTAACGACAATGCCATTTGGCAGGATCGAACCATCCGGTTTGTGATGATCAAGGACAATAACGTCCGTTTGGCCGTGAAAGCCGTTCAGAATGTCGATCGCTGCTGTGCCGCAATCGATGCAGACGAGTAGGGTTGCGCCATCAGCAACAAGCTTTTCAAGGGCGGCTGTATTCGGGCCGTACCCTTCGGTCATGCGGTCTGGAATATGGGTGCTGACGGTGCAGCCAAGTTCCCGGAGAGTATCACAAACCAGTGCAGTGCCGCAGGCGCCATCCACGTCGTAGTCGCCGAAGAGGCCGATATGTTCATGGTTGCGGACAGCCCGAGCAAGCCGGTCGGCAGCTTTGTCCATATCCTGCAGACAGGAAGGGTCAGGCATGAGATCCCGCAGGCGCGGGTCCAGAAAGGAGGCTGCTTCCGTGGCTGTAACACCACGGGCAGTCAGGATACGGGCCAGAAGTTCCGGAATGGCTGCTCTTTGAGCCATTCCAAGGGCAAGGCGGTTATCCGCCTCTGCCAAACGTGGATCACGCCAGATCCACCGACGGTTGCCTGCGCTGCGGGATACGCCGAGGACCAGGCCCGTATCGTCTTCTAACATGCTACTCCATTCAGGATGGTCGATTTGTCTTCAGACTGAAGTCGTGATGGCTTTCAATATAGCGAACTGTGCCTGATTTTGAACGCATGACAATCGAATGCGTCTTGGCGCGGGTTGGGCTGATCCGTTCCACCCCCTTCAGCAGAGAGCCGGTGGTGACGCCTGTAGCGCTAAACAAAACGTGACCGGCGGCCATGTCGTGCAGACCAAGAAGGCGCGTGGGGTCTTTGCCGTCAGCCATTTCGCGGGCGCGTTCACGCTGTGCATCGTCTTCGAACAGCAGACGGCCCTGCATCTGACCATTCATACAGCGGATTGCTGCGGCTGCCAGAACACCCTCAGGAGCACCGCCGGAACCAGCATAAAGATCCACGCCGCCGCCATCGATACAGGTTGCGATAGCCGCAGCAACGTCACCATCGCTGAGAAGCTGAACGCGGGCACCAGCCTGACGGGCACGGGCAATCAGTTCTTCATGGCGTTCGCGGTCCAGCGTACAGAGCACGAGGTCAGAAACATCACGTTTCTTGGCCTTTGCCAGGTTGCGCAGGTTTTCTTCGATGGAAGAGTCCAGATTGACGACATCGTCCGGCAGGTCCGGGCCGACGACAATCTTTTCCATGTAGATGTCCGGGGCGTGCAGGAACTTGCCGCGCTCGGCGAGGGCGACCACCGTAATGGCATTCGGCAGGCTCTTGGCGCACAGGTTCGTGCCCTCAAGCGGATCGACCGCGATGTCCATGGCTGGGCCGCCGGAGCCGACCTTCTCACCGATGTAAAGCATCGGCGCTTCGTCCATTTCGCCTTCACCAATGGTGACGACGCCATCAATGGCGACCGTATCAAAGGCGGCGCGCATGGCCTGAACAGCCGCACCATCGGCGTCGTTCTTCAGGCCGCGGCCTGTCCAGCGGTCAGAGGCAATGGCGGCCGCTTCCGTGACGCGGACAAGCTCCAGCGCCAGGTTGCGGTCAGTTACGCGGTAGGGAAGAACATTTGTAGGATCGATCACTGGAGAGAATCCTCGATCTTGAGCACCAGGGGAGCTCCCTTAACAACAGGGAGCGCGGAAAGTGCTGTGATAGCTGCAGAAATAGCCTTTTCTGGGGCCTGATGAGTCACCAGGGCCAGATATGCACGTCCCGCTGCAGCATCATGTTGCGAGACAAAGTGCACGGAAACATCATGGTCCCGGAGAACCGATGTCAGATCAGCCATGACACCCGAGCGATCTTCCACATCCAGACGAATATAGAAGGCGCTCTTCAGTTCCCCGAGGCTGGTGCAGGCAACGGGGGCTGGTGTATTTCGAACGCCCCAGACCGGAAGGTCTGCACCACGGGCCAGATCGATCAGGTCTGCTACCACGGCACTGGCTGTCGGGCCTTCGCCCGCTCCACGACCGGAAATGGTGATAGGACCACTGAACGGGCCTTGTGTGGTGACGGCATTGAATACCCCTTCCACGGCGGCGATGGCTGCCTTGGCGGGGACCAGACATGGGCGAACCCACGCCTCGATCCCGCTGTCTTTGCTGGCACGAGCCATGCCGAGCAGTTTGATACGGTATCCCAGTTCGTTGGCGAACGTCAGATCTGCCGCTGTCACATCTCGGATACCGTGGACAGGAAGAGTGTCGAATGCGATGGGCTGAAACGCGATGCCGGCAAGGATGGCCAGCTTGTGAGCCGTGTCCCATCCGTCCACATCCGTGGAAGGCTCTGCCTCCGCATAGCCTTTGGCCTGAGCTTCGGTCAGAACATCTCCGAAATCCCGGCCAGTCGTGCGCATTTCCGTGAGGATGTAGTTGCAGGTGCCGTTCAGGATGCCACCCACGCTGTGGAGACGATCTGCAGCCAAACCTTCACGCACAAGTTTGATGGCAGGGATGCCGCCAGCAACAGCTGCTTCGAACAGCAGAGGCGCATTATTTTCGGCTGAAAGACGTGTCAGTGTGGAACCATGCAGGGCGACCAGGGCCTTGTTGGCGGTCACAACAGGCAAACCACGCGTGAGTGCCGTTTCCACCATGTCACGCGCCGGGCCTTCAGAGCCGCCGATCAGTTCGACAACAACGTCGATCTCCGGGTCCTGAGCAACGGATACGGCGTCGTCATGCCAGCGGGTGGCAGACAGATCGACGCCGCGATCCTTGCTTTTGCTGCGCGCTGTCACCGCCACAACTTCGATCGGGCGGCCAGCGCGGGCGGTAATCGTTTCAGCGTTCTCCCGCAGGAGACGAATGACGCCGACACCGACAGTCCCTAGTCCGGCCAGTCCGATCCGCAGTGGTTTCACGATGATGCAGCTCCAAGAAGGTCAGCGGTCGATGCACCGGCACCGTGCCGGTTCATGAAGCTCTTGATGGCCCGCGTCGCCTGACGCAGCCGCTGAGTATTTTCGACAAGTCCAATCCGGACGAACCCTTCGCCATATTCGCCAAAGCCCAGGCCGGGTGCGACGGCCACGCCAGCTTCTTTCAGCAGGAGCTTGGAAAATTCCACGCTCCCCATGTCAGCGAAAGCGGGGGGAATAGGGGCCCATGCGAACATGGATCCGGCGGGGGCAGGAACGTCCCAGCCAGCAGCGCTCAGGCCACGCAGCAGAACATCCCGGCGATCCTTATACATGGCGCGGATGTCCGACACGTAATCCTGCGGGCCATTCAGAGCCGCAACCGAGGCCACCTGAATTGGCGTGAAAGCGCCGTAGTCTAGATAGGATTTAATGCGTGTCAGGGCCTGAATCAGCTTTGGGTTGCCAACGGCAAAGCCCATGCGCCAGCCCGCCATGGAATACGTCTTGGACATGGAGGTGAACTCCACGGCCACGTCCTTCGCGCCTGGTACGGCGAGCAGGGATGGTGGTGGCTCATCTGCGTTGAAATAGATCTCGCTATAGGCGAGGTCCGACAGGATCCAGATGTTTTCCCGGCGCGCGAAGGCCACGATTTCCTTGTAGAAATCGAGATTGGCGACGAATGCCGTCGGGTTGGACGGGAAATTGACGATCAGCGCGGTCGGCTTCGGAACGGAGTGGCGCACGGCACGGTCCAGCGCACGCAGCATGTCCTCATCTGGTGTGGCCGGAATGGAGCGGACGGATGCGCCTGCGATGATGAAACCGAACTGATGGATAGGGTAGGACGGGTTCGGTACAAGGATCGTGTCACCGGGGCTGGTGATGGCGGCGGCCAGATTGGCCAGACCTTCCTTGGATCCCAGCGTCGCGATGACTTCCGTTTCCGGATCAACTGAGACGTTGAAGCGGCGCTCATAGTAGTTCGCCATGGCGCGGCGCAGACCGGGAATGCCGCGGCTCACAGAATAGCCATGCGCGCGCGGATCCCCCACGGTTTCGACCAGCTTCTGCACGACGTGGGCCGGTGGTGCGCTGTCCGGGTTACCCATGCCGAGATCAATAATGTCCTCACCGGCCGCTCGCGCGGCAGCCTTGGCCTTGTTCACTTCAGCGAACACGTAGGGCGGCAGGCGGCGGATGCGGTGGAACTCTTCGGTCATGACCAGCTCAAGGTGAGAAGATTAAGGGAGAAGGCACGATAGACAGGTTTTTCCGTAAGAGGAACAGTCCTTTACGGTCCCGCAGCGCAGGGAGGGGCTCAGCCCCCAATCCGTACGCGTACACCGTCCCCAATGGCCTCCGCATGAATGCTGATGTCAGATGCAGGAACACCTCTTTTGACAAGAGCGTCTGCTACGGTCCGTGCGCGCAGAAGGCCAAGAGAGATTTCTCTGGCCTGATCTGCGGCGGAAAGACCTGCATCCGCACTCATGGCTGCCCCAAAGCCTAGAATCGTTACTTTCTGCTTGCCACGATGGGACAGCAGACGCTGGTAATCTCCAGACGGGTCGCCCACCACATGATCTGTGGAAGGCTGAAAGCGGATTAGCGTTCCTTCGGGCGTGGAGCTGTCAATATCCGGGCGAAGCGGACCGCTCAGATTGGCGTCCATCGGAATATCAAAGCCAGGGAACTGGGTCGGCGGCGGCGGTAATGCGCCGATCTGCGGATATTCTCCGGGTGGTGTCGGGGGGATCGACTTGGCAATGACGGGAGGAAGCTCTGCTTCTGGCGGCGGGGCAGACTTTCCAGTTTTCGCCGGTGTAGGCGCCTTGGCAGGCGTTGCGGACGCGCTTGTCGCAGTATCTGTTGCGGCAGGATCCTGAGCGGGCTGTCCAGCAGACGTCATGGTCAGGCTGTTCTGCTCATCTGAGTCCGTGCCTGTTGGATTAACGGCGGAAGGGGCCGTCCGAGGAGGCGGTGGCGGCGCTACCGGCAACGTGCCGTGCGCTGCTGTTTCACGCTGGGCAAGATTGCGCTGGGCTTCAAGTTGCATCGTGAGGTTGATGCGAGCTTCGGGGGACGGCATCTCCGGCAGCTTCGTGGGTGTGCGCCCCACATGCGGGTAGGGCTCGTTCTGCCCCGGAGGAGGCGGACGCAGCTTGGCGATTTCTCCGCCCTCAAAGCTGTGCCACCATCCAGCCGGAACATCGACGGCGTCCTGATGCTGGCAGGCGGTAAAGAGGGGCGTGGCTAGCAGCAGTATAAACGGGATCTTTCCCGCATTTCTGCGCGTTACCGCTTTCCCGGGATGCGTCATGTTCCCTGAACCCACTGTGCCGTTCCTGCCTTCGCCAAATCTCTGAACAGGGCGGAGACTAGCCGTTCGTGATCGGGATGGCGAGACTTCGTCTTTCCCGGACTTGGCATGAAGGCAAACGAAGAGCAGGATAGGGGGATGAAGACGCACGATGGATCTGGAAACGACATGGACATCACCAGAATGACCCTTACCCGTCTGGACGACGAGCCCGATGCCCCAGAGGCCCCGGAAGACGACAACAAGACGCTGAACAGCCCGATCAGCGAACTCGAAAGCCGCCTGTTCGACCAGCGCAAGGTTCTGATCTTTGGTGGGATCAACGACAAGATCGCCCGTGACGTGACGGGGCGCCTGCTGGCGCTGGCCGGTTCGTCCGACAAGCCGATCGACGTCTATGTGAATTCCCCAGGCGGACATGTGGAAAGTGGCGACACCATCCATGACATGATCCGCTTCGTGGATTCGATTGCGCCCATCAATATGATTGGTACTGGCTGGGTCGCCTCCGCCGGTGCGCTGATCTATGCAGCGGGCCGCCCGGAGCGTCGCGTTTGTCTGCCGAACACGCGGTTCCTGCTTCATCAGCCGATGGGCGGTGTGCGCGGTCCGGCAACGGATATCGACATTGAAGCCCGCGAGATCATCAAGATGCGTGAGCGTCTGAACCGGATTTTCGCCAAGGAAACTGGGCAGACCTACGAGAAGGTCGCCAAGGATACGGACCGTAACTACTGGATGTCTGCGAAGGAAGCGATTGAGTACGGGCTTGTAAACCGTGTCATCCACTCCGCGACAGACCTGAAGTAAAACTATAAGCTCCAAGGGGCACGGCGTGTCTTCGGGCACGCCGCGAAGACCATCATGAAAA
>NZ_JBDOBO010000097.1:0-7385 GCF_047723935.1 Gluconobacter sp. | reverse complement strand
CGGGTTCGGTCTTCCCAGACTTTCGTACGCCTCGCGGCGCCCGAAACCCTTCAGGGAAGCCGAATGTCTGCTTCAGAACTGGCCTGATCATAAACTGCCACCATGGGAGCACGTATAGTCCTTGAATTTTCCATGAGGATTTTTCAGATTCTGACACGTGAGGATGAGGCCGTATAACTATTTCGGGTAATCTTCCGTCAAATGCAGAATCGACTGGCTGCGAAAAAAGTCAGGAGAACTAATTATCAAACGGAGAAAGTGCTTCAATAATTCGGCATTCTGAAATATTACCTCCCCCGCATGATTCTATCATCGTAGAAAGTTCATGGCGCAATGCGATGAGATCCGCAATTTTGCGCTCAATTTCTGCCATATGGTCACGAGCAATTCTATCAACTGTCTTACAATCCTGGGTTCCCTGATCCGTTAGGGATAATAGAGCTCTTACCTGGTCTAATGAAAAACCCAGATCCCGAGATCGACGAATAAAAGACAGTCTCGCGAGTGCCTCATCATCATAAGTGCGATAATTGCCATCGGTCCGCTGTGGCGGAGCCAGAAGACCGATCCGTTCGTAATAGCGGATCGTCTCGACTTTGGTATTCGTCGCCTTCCCCAAGGCACCAATCGATCGCATTCCCTGCCTCTTGACCCTGTAGTTGCTACAGGGAGCATACATTAAAACAGATGATTCGTCAGGGAGGCGCTGGATGGCAGGAGGATGCTGTGGTGGATGCACAGATACGCCGCTACCAATCAATAAATCATGGCGGAGAGCGCTCCTGATCGCGCTTTTTCTCAATGCCAGCATGTTTGCCGTTGAAGCTGGGGCTGGCGTGTCGGTTGGATCTGCATCCGTACAGGCGGACGCGATTGATTTCCTTGGCGACAGCGCCAACTACGCAATAAGCCTCAGTGTTGCCGGAATGGCATTGCGATGGCGAGCTGGCGCGGCCTTTCTGAAAGGCCTGACCCTGTTCATGGCTGGGCTATGGGTAATGGCCAATGCTGGGTGGATAGTAATGAACAGCAACCATCCGCCTCACCCAGACGCAATGGGCGGCATTGGTCTGCTTGCCCTCGCGGTCAATCTGGCCTGTGCCCTCATATTATGGACACACCGGAAAGGTGATGCCAACCGCCGTTCTGTATGGATCTGCTCTCGTAATGATGCGATCGGAAATGTTGCCGTTGTGCTGGCAGCTCTGGGCGTGTTTGGCACTCGTTCTGCGTGGCCGGATATTGCGGTAGCTGCCATCCTTGCGATGCTTGGTATTAGTGGAGGTGTGCAGATTATGCGACAATCGAGAGTAGAACTAACAGATAACAAATCAGATATATCACGACATATCAATGTATAAATCATATAATACTCTAGAATATATTAAGCAGGTAAGGAGACGCACACGCTATAATGCGGCATTCATTCTCCTGATTTTTCCCCTGCTCTGTGGCTGTACAAATAGTGATCACTCAAATATTTCGCCGGAATCAGATGTCCAGAAATTTTCCAGCCGTCAATTTACGGATGCCGGATTGCAAGAATTCATTACAAAAGTTCTCGGACCAAACGTATCGAGTCAGGAAAACGCATGGGGCATCACTCGCCTGACGCTTGCTACCTTGTATTTTCATCCCGATATCCTTGTAGCTAAAGCTGAACTGGAAACGGCTCGCGCTGGAATCAAGACAGCCGGTCAACTGCCCAATCCCAGTTTCACGGTGCTGGGTGGCCCATCGGCTCATTACGTCGGCTACGGCGCGTCAATACTGATCGAATTTTTCGGCAGGCGTTATCACCGTATCAAAGAAGCCAGATATCGGGCTGCCGTCGCGCAATGGGAAGTCATCAATACTGCATGGAAACTACGCAGCGACACGCGGTCTGCTCTTCTCGGCGTCTGGGCTGTATCCGGGCGCCTCAAGCTTGTGGAAGAGACTGCGGCAGCTAAACGCGAACTCTTTACCCTGGAACAGGCACGTTTTGATCAGGGGCGAGCATCCGCTCTCGAAATATCGCAGGTACGGACGGAAATGATCCATGCCGAGTTGTCTGTCAGTGATCTGCGGCGCGAGTATGCCGTCCGTAAGGCAGCTCTGGCAGGAGCAATCGGGGTTCCTGCCGAAGCACTTGATTCCATTGCTCTTGATACAAAAGCATTTGATGTCTGTCCCGACCTCATGGAATACCGCGATTCACAGGACATGAGATACCAAGCCGTAATGCAACGCGCGGATCTGCGGGAACTTCTTGCGTCTTATGACGCCGCCCGACAGGCTCTACGGGTCGAAGTTTCCCGACGCTATCCCGATGTCACCATCAGTCCCTCCTATAACTGGGATTTTTCAAATCGCTTTGAGGTAAATCCCTCTCTGCAAATTCCGATTTTCAATCAGAACGAAGGCCCCATAGCTGAAGCTGTTGGGCAGGAGCATGAGGCGGCGGCTCGTCTCCGGCGTGCAGAGAACACGGTGTTTAAGTCCATCTCGCAGGCTACGGCCAATTACCGCGGCACGACATCAATTCTGCTACAGGCGGATGAACTTGCCAAAACCGTACGGGTAAGGCTGAACCAGATGCAGCACCGCCTTCAGTCAGGCGCAATCGACCGACCAACGATGGTTATGACTCATATAGAGCAGATTCAAGCAGAGACCGCTCTTCTTGAAGCAGAAATTCAGCAACGGCAAGCCATAGGTCAGATCGAAGATGGCATGCAGCAGCCCATTTTTGATCACACCAGTGCCGCGCAGGTTTCCGGCCTGCTTGAAAATAACCAAAGGAACTCACCATGAAAGCGAGGGCCTTCTGGCTGCCTCTTGTAGGTCTTTCTGTCTTCCTAGTTCTAAACGTGGCGGACATTGCTATTGCAGATGATGATGATCCACCAGTTTCGGTTCTTGGCGCAGAGGCGACCGTGACGGTCTCCCCGGAAGCAGTTACGAAGAGTGGCATCGCTTCTGCACGACCCAGCATCGTGCCTTGGAGAAAGTTGGTTCCCGCCTATGGTTACGTTCTGAACGCAACACAACTTATCACTCTTGTTAGTGATTATGCTGACATGAAAGCGCGGCTGGAGAGCATGCAGGCACAGCAGACGCTTGCCCGTGCGAAACTCGATCGTGACAAAGGACTGTATCGCGACCGGCAGAATATCTCTCAGGAACAATTCCAGGAGACAACAGCCAGATTTCAGTCCAACTCAGCTATGGTAAAAGCAGAACAGGTCCGGGTGAATAACGCACTTAATATTATCAGACAGCAATTTGGTTCGGTCATATCTGACGCTACCGAAAAAAATACAATTTTCATTACACAGTTACTTCAACAACAAGTGGTCTTGGTCAAGGTGACCCTTCCACCAGATACGGATCTACCAACCCCACCAAGTCAGGCGGATGTGACCGATTATGGAAACACGGGTGGACACGGGACAATGCTCCACTATTTGTCTCCTGTAACCATGACCGATCCTGCTATTCAGGGGCGTAGCTTTTTCTATTTTGCGTCGGCTGAAAGTCAGCTTGTCGCGGGCATGAATGTTTCCGTTCTCCTGCCTACCGAAGAGGAACGTCCCGGTATCCGGATACCTGCATCAGCTATTATCTGGCTGCAAGGTAAGTCGTGGATATACCGTGATAACGGACACGGAAAATTTACACGCCTACCCATTACGACCGACGTGCCGGACCGAGAAGGTGGCTACCTGATCCAAGATACTCCAGGACAAATCACACACGAAACGCAAATCGTCGTAGGGGGTACGCAATTACTTCTGTCTGAAGAATTCCGAGCTCAGCTTGAATCAGGAGGCGATGACGACTGATGACGGGACGTTCTTTCAGCCTTCAGGCAGCTATTATCGGGTTTTCGATCCGCTTCCGGGGCGTGGTTATCGCAACCGCATGTCTGTTGTTCTTCTATGGCCTGTATGGCTTGAGACATGCCAGCTATGATGTGTTTCCGGAATTCATTCCGCCACGGGTCACGATCCAGACCGAAGCCGCTGGTTTTACGCCGGAACAGGTCGAAACATTGGTTAGTCGCCCAATGGAAATTGCCCTGAGCGGCCTCCCGGGTATTCAGCGCGTGCAATCGACTTCGATTCAGGGACTGTCAGTCGTCAACGTCCTGTTTGCGACATCGACCGATATTTATCGCGCCCGGCAACTGGTCGGGGAACAAATGAATGTTGTTGCACAGCAATTGCCAGCCGGTGTTCATGCTCCGACTATGACGCCACTGACCTCATCCGCCGGTCTGGTACTGGTGATTGGTCTGACGTCGGAACAACAGTCCCTCATGCAGTTGCGCACGCTTACTGACTGGTCATTAAGGCCGCGTCTGCTGGCGTTGCCTGGTGTGGCTGGAGTCAGCGTGTTTGGCGGGGAGCGTCGGTCACTCCAGATACAGGTACATCCAGACCAACTCATCTTGCATCATATCGGACTCGATGACGTCCTTGCGGCTGCCCAGGAAGCGACTGGCATACAGGGGGCCGGCTTTATTGATACCCCGAACCAAAGAGTCGTTCTTCAGTCTGACGGTCAGGCCCTGACGCCAGAAAGTCTGGCCCGCACTGTGATTGTCCGCTCTGATAATGGTGCTGTCACACTGGGCAGTATTGCCACTGTAACTGAAGCCCCTATTCCCGCCTTCGGCGCGGCCAGTATCGAGGGAAAGACAGGCATTGTGGTTAATATATGGGAACAGTACGGTGCCAATACGATGGCTGTGACCCGGGAAATCGAGGCGGCACTTACCGATTTCCGCCCGCAATTGCAGGGACAGGGGATTACATTGCATGCTGACCTGTTCCGACCCGCCAATTTCATTACGACCGCATTGGGGAATGCCACACAAGCATTGCTTCTGGGCGGTTTTCTGGTGGTTGTCGTAATCTTTCTTTTCCTTTTTGACCTGCGAACCGCTGCAATCTGTTGCGCCACCATACCTTTGGCTATTCTGATAGCCCTGTCGTTGCTGGAGACACTCGGGGTTACTTTGAATGCCATGACCCTGGGGGGGCTTGCTATCGCCATCGGCGAGGTCGTGGATGACGCCGTGATCGGGGTCGAAAATGTTACACGCCGATTGCGTGAAAACCGGCTTCTGGTCCAGCCCGCATCTACAGCGCGCGTCGTACTCGATGCATGCGTTGAAGTCCGCAGTGCAGTGGTTTACGCGACCTTTGCTGTCATTATCGTTTTCTTGCCTGTCATCGCCCTTCCCGGACTTTCGGGACGACTGTTTGCTCCACTGGCAACAGCTTATGTTCTTGCGGTCATGGCTTCTCTTGCCGCTGCTGTAACCGTTGTACCTGCACTCTGCGCATGGCTCTTGGCGACGCCTGGAGAAACCCGGAGAGAGCCCCCCCTGGCAGGATGGACCGCCAGAGCTTATGAACGTCTTCTGGCCAGATTAATGCGCCATCCCCGATTTGTTATAGGCGGGATGATCCTGACCACCTTGATAGGGTTTGCGGCCCTTCCATTCCTTGAAAGCGATTTCATTCCTGATTTCAAGGAAGGTCACCTTATCATTCATATGACGGCTGCTCCGGGGACTTCCCTGGAACAGTCTCTGAAATTAGGTAGACAGGTTACAGAAAAACTTCGTCAGCTTCCCGAAATCCGTTCGGTTGCTCAGAGAGTCGGACGCGCCTCGCTGGATGAGGACACGTCTGGACCACATACCAGCGAGTTTGAGGTTGATTTGAATCAGGTGGATGGGAAGGCTTCCCGACAGATTGATGCCCGCGTTCGCAAAGCGCTTGACGGGTTCGTTGGGGCCAGTTTTTCTGTCAGTAGTTTTTTGACGATGCGCGTAAACGAAACCCTTTCTGGTTCGTCTTCGGCTGTGGCAATCAATATTATTGGCGATGATCTGGATGTATTGGATATCCAGGCAAATAATATTGTCCGCATGTTGCATCAGATACATGGCGCAACAGATGTCCGGATAGAAGCACCCCCTGGTGTTCCGGAACTTGCTATTCGGCTACGCCCTGCTGATCTGGAGCGCTGGGGGCTTCGGTCGGCGGATGTACTCCGATCCATCCATACAGCCTGGCAGGGTGAAACCGTGGGGCAGATATACGAGCGTTCTGCGGCTTTTAATGTTATGGTTCGTCTTGATGACGCAAGTCGTAATGATGTTGCGTCTGTCGGCTTCCTGCCACTGCATACTGTTCACGGAAACTACGTACCACTCCGCGCTGTCGCAGACATATATGAGACGAACGGTCGCTATCAGGTGTCACATCTGGGAGCACAGAGAACACAGACTGTCACCGCAAATGTTACAGGACGATCAGCTCAATCTTTCGTTCAGGACGCACGCACGACTATAGCAAAAAATATCAAACTGCCTCTTGGAACCTACGTTCAGTTTACATCCGCAGCGGAAGCTGAATCACAATCACGCAAGGAACTGTTTATAAATTCCGGGCTCGCTGCCATAGCGGTCATGATTCTGCTCTCAATAATCACACAAGGATGGCGCAATCTCGCTCTGATACTCGTCAATCTTCCCTTCGCATTTGTCGGCGGCATTCTGGCAATCATTGTTTCCGGCACAACGCTAACTCTTGGGGCAACAGTCGGCTTCGTTACTCTATTCGGGATTACGCTTCGGAATTCGGTGATGATGATTTCGCATTTTGAGACTTTGGTCGAGCGGGAACATCTCACATGGGGAGTAACAACAGCGCTCCGGGGGGCCAGAGACCGCGTCGTCCCCGTACTCATGACATCGCTCGTTACGGCGCTTGGACTGGCGCCTCTGGCTGTTGATATGAATGCGCCTGGGCGGGAAATCGAAGGACCTATGGCAGCTGTCATTCTTGGAGGGCTCATGACATCAATGATACTTAACCTGTTTGTTTTGCCTATTCTTGCTGTCAAATTTGGTAGTTTTTCTGAAAACGAAACGGGAGTTCCGGAAACCTTGTTCAAGTGACAGGTATGGGCCACTGCTGCACAGAACTACTTGAAGATTATGTCCGATATGCCAATAGAACCCAGAATGAAAACTGCTTCCGTATCACGCTCGGCCACCATTCGGTCTGGCTCGACCTTCTGGTTGGGTTCGGAATTGCCTTCATGAATCTTGACGCTGTCCAGAAAATCTGGATTGCCGCCCGCACCGAACATCATCGTGTCAAGGCCGAAAACCGAAAGCATCGTTGCCCGATCCAAATGATTTATACTCCCTGCCCAGTGGCTTCGGGCGTGTCTTGCTACGGCCAACCTAAGCGCCTGTATTCTTGCTGGTTATTTCCCATAACGATCACCCCACTCTCGGCTCCAAGTGATAGCGGGGGACTGCGCGGACTATGTCCGTTATGCGAAAGGCGAGCCAACCCACTTTTATGTCCGACATG
>NZ_JBDOBO010000096.1:4864-8130 GCF_047723935.1 Gluconobacter sp. | reverse complement strand
CGGGTATAGCTTATCAAGCCCGCAAAACTGTCCGAACGGACGGGACCACCTCACTTGACGCTCTTCAGAACCCGTCATTTAGTGACGAGGAACTCCAGTTGATCGATCAATATGCACGTGAAGGGCATATTGATCTGTGGCGAAATCTTTCAGAATGAAATGCTCATAAATTACCCAAGAAATATTTTACCCAGCCTACAAAATTAGGCTGGGTCTCGATATTTTTCAAAAATCAAAAGCATCTATAAATTCCAACCTCAGAATACTCCCACCAACTACGTGAAGTTTCTTCTGTAAATTACCTACACTTTGTAGCGTAATTTATCGACGACGAGAGGCAATACGGACGAATGCTTTCGACTTGGATAGTACAAGTGGTAGCCTGGGAAGGTTGGACAGCAGTCCTCTAGAACCCTTACCAATCGACCGGACTTGATATACGCCAGCACTGCATCTTCAGGGAGATAGGCAATCCCTAACCCATCAAGCGCAGACTTGATGCGCAGAGCTAGATTGTTGAAAACAAGCTGCCCTTCAACGCGAACATGTATTTCCTGCCCATCTTTTTCCAGATCCCACGGAAAAATGCCTCCATAAGTCGGCAAGCGAACATTAATGCAATTATGTTCCATCAGATCCTGAGGCGTTTGCGGCAAAGGATGCCGTTTGAAATATCCCGGCGATGCAACAACCGCCATGCGCATATCAGGTCCGATCCGAACCGCAATCATGTCTTTGGCGACCTGCTCTCCCATCCGGACACCAGCATCATATCCTTGGGCAACGATATCGGTCAGGCCATAGTCTACAATCAATTCAACATTGATATCCGGATGATCAGAGAGAAAACGTTTCAAGGCTGGTTGAAGAATAGAAAGTGCTGGATGCTCCCCGGCTGTGATCCGCACTGTACCGGCCGGCTTATCACGCAAGGCAGTCAGAGCTGCCAGTTGGGCTTCTATTTCGCTCAATCTCGGCGCCAGTGTCTGAAAAAGACGCTCACCAGCCTCGGTCGGAGCAACACTCCGGGTTGTTCGTGTCAGCAAGCGCAAGCCAAGCCGCTCTTCAAGAGCACGAATGGTCTGACTGAGAGCTGATTGAGAAACCCCCATTTTTGCTGCCGCTCGTGTAAAGCTCCGTTCCTGTGCAACAGCCGCAAAGGCTGCGAGATCATTGAAATTCTCATGCGCCATTGATTAGACTTTCTAATAACATGGTTCGCTTTATAGCGTCCCATCACAGAGCACAATGCGAGAAAACCGCTCAGGAATGCCCTATAAGGCATGAATCCAGACTACGAGTGAACAGAAGTTTTAGCGCTGAAATCGACCATTCTGGCGAGCAAACAGCGACAAACGGCCCCTCAGGGACACACCTTGTAAAAGCTACTCTCAATGGCACAATCTGGACCCTGCAGCGACGCGGACAGTTCTTGTTGAGAGTTAAAGAAGCTTATTTTCATGCCGCTTATATGCCCGTGCATTCCAGCATCATGCCCGACAACGTGTCCTGCCATTCTGAACTCGCGAGAAGGCACATCTTCTGTGACGAATTAACGCAGCAGAGAAGCTGGGCGTCGAGAATTTTGTGCTGCATGATGCCCGGTTGGGCAGCTTGGCAACTCGCGCAGTCTCGGAAGCTGGAATGTCACCCCCAATATTTCCCCGAACGGACTAAATGCCCTAACCGACCATGCTCATGGCCTTGGCATGCAACTCGGTCAGTGGTTCGAGCCTGAAATGGTCCGTCCTTCTACGGTGAGCCCCACCTGACTTGAAAAAGGAATCACTGTCAGCGCTACTGTTTTGCAAGACATGGAACGAACACTCTCCAGACTTTATCCTGCGCAGGTACTGGTTCTGGAATGCCGACCGGTTCGCGGCATGAATGGCTAACTTCGATGCGGAGCGTGTCTCTCGCAGCATGGCTCCACAGTAGAACGTTTCTCCTTCAAACACGCCCAAATCGGCATCCAGCACTTGATTTCGCAGACTAGGCTACGAAACAGCCCTCCCTCTCAGAATGTTCGTGACGAAAAACAGCAGGCCCCAAAATCAAATTAATAAGTGAGACTTATATCTGTATATAAATATAAGGACCTAATCATATACGATATTTGACGATAAGATGTTTAGGGTTTTTATAAATTTCAATTTCCGGTAGGTGGATGTTCGTTTCCGGAAGGGCACAGGAATATATATTGGCGTCAGACTATCAGGGCATACCTTCTCTACTCGTATCAATTCTGATGGAATCTTCATCCTTTCTGAATGAAAGCGTTTCTGCTGTCTCTGATGCGATAGATTCTGTTGGCATGCCCTGACCCTGCATCAATCTGTTTTGCGTAGTTTCAGCGCAAGATATTTCCCGGCCCTTCCACACGATTGGATAATGGTTTTTGTGGAGTAGGTTTTTGTGACACGAAATGGAAATGGCTCGTTTCCTGGCCATCTCAATGCCTCGCCCAATGCGATCAGAACGAGCCAGTCCTTGAGACTGATGCGTCGGGACGTTCTGCTTTCCGGATTTGGAGCCATACTCGCTTACGGAATTGGTGGCGGGAGCTCTGAGGCGGCAGGCGTTACGACTGATCCGAATATTGCACAATTCATGGATATATCGTGCCGCATGACGGATCGTCAGCATCTCGATCCACAGGTTGGCGCGGCGCTCTACAATGGCATCATCCATTCCGTTCCAGAACGCAAAGCCCAGCTTTCCAAGCTATACAACATCATGAAAAGCAATAACCCGGGCACTTCTGCGGAGCTTGCAAAGGCTGCAGAACAGGCCGATCCGGGCTTCAAGGATGTGATTCATGACATCATGATCGGCTGGTATCGTGGCGTTGCTGACGGAAAGGTCGTTGTCTATCGCACGGCCCTGATGTTTGATGTCACCAAAGATGCCATCTATCCCAAAACCTATGCGGCGGGCGGTCCGTTTTACTGGACCACCCAGCCCCCAGAGGTGGAGCGTCCGACGGGACAGCCTGCGCTTTCCGCATCCCCCTTCGTCGTAGAACCCACCTGAAAAACCGGAAAAGCCTCATTCATGTCTTCTGACCAGAACCTCTCCGCCGATGTCGTCATCGTCGGCTCCGGTGTCGCGGGCAGCTCTATTGCCAATGAGTTGGTGCGCGCCGGAATTTCTGTTGTCGTACTCGAAGCTGGCCCCCGTGTGGATCGTCAGCATTTCGTCGAGAATTTCCGCAATCTGGAAAACAAGCCGTCCTATCAGGGGCCTTTTCCATCCACCCCGTGGGC
>NZ_JBDOBO010000096.1:0-4854 GCF_047723935.1 Gluconobacter sp. | reverse complement strand
TTGCGCCCAGAATACACGCAATCTCCAACCAACCCCGACATAACCGGCGCCTTTGCCACCCCCCCCGGGGGCCCCCCCCCCGCCCACCCCGAAACCCCCCAACAAATCCCTGCACACGACCGGGCCGAACGCCGAAGCCTATCAGCAGGTTTATCTGCGAATGATGGGCGGCACGACGTGGCACTGGGCCGGTTGTGCATGGCGTTACCTGCCGTCTGACTTCGAGCTCAAGACCCGCTACGATCAAGGTCGTGACTGGGCCGTCAAGTACGAGGATCTAGAGCCATTCTACTATCAGGCCGAGGTCATGATGGGCGTGTGTGGTCCTGATCCGAAGGTCGAAGATCTGGGCTCTCCGCGTGCGCAACCCTACCCGATGGACGCACTACCGCTCTCCTATGCCGCGCAGCAGTTCCGCCAGCTCATTGCAGAACAGACACCATGGCGCGTTGTCCATGAACCTCAGGCCCGCAATACGCGCCCGTATGACGGGCGCCCGACCTGTGAAGGCCATAACAACTGCATGCCGATCTGCCCAATCGGGGCCATGTATAATGGCAGCTATTCCGTCTACCACGCGGAAGCCGCCGGCGCGAAGTTCGTAACCAATGCCGTCGTGTACAAGATTGAGCGCGACGAAGCGAACAAGAAGGTCACGGCTGTTCACTATTACGATCCGGACAAGGGATCGCACCGCGTGACCGGCAAGTACTTCGTCATTGCGGCACACTGCATCGAAACAGCCAAGCTGCTTCTGGTCTCCGCCGATGAGAAAAGCCCGACCGGGGTTGCCAACAGCTCCGATCAGGTTGGCCGCAACATGATGGATCATACCGGCGTTCAGGTGACGTTCATCAGCGGCGACAAATCTCTTTGGCCTGGGCGCGGACCTCTGGAAACCAATGTCATCGACAATTTCCGCGATGGCGACTGGCGCGGTGAGCATGGCGCATATCTCGTCCACATGGTGGATGACAACCAGGTGGATTTCGCAACACAGCTTGCAATTTCAAAGGGATATGTCGGCAAGGATCTGGAAGAGCAGATCCGCTATCTGGCGTCGCACACCGTCCGTCTCTTCAGCCACAATGAGGCCCTGCCCGATCCGGACAACCGTCTGACATTGAGCAAGACTAACAAGGACGCGCTGGGGATCCCGCATCCGGAAGTCTATTACAAGCTTCCGGAATACACAGTTCGCAGTTGTGAGCACACGCGAGGCGTCTTCAAGCAGCTTATCGGCCTGATGCATGGGACCGATGAGGAATGGACACCGGGCTACTTCCCGCAGGATCACCCCTCCGGCAGCACCATTATGGGAACGGACCCGAAGAACTCCGTGGTGGATGGCCATTGCCGAACGCATGACCATGACAACCTGTTCATCGCAAGTTCGTCCGTGTTTTCCACGGTTGGAACCGGGAACATCACCCTCACCGTCGCAGCCCTTGCGCTTCGTGTTGCTGATACGCTGAAAAAAGAACTGCTTCATGCCTGATTTCAAGAAAGTTTTTGCGTCTTTTCTGATCAGTGGCGCCGTTCTGGGTGGAATAGGATATTCTACTGCCCGTGCAACTGACGTGGGACAGGACGTTATGTCCCGTGGTGCGTATCTGGCGACTGCAGCAGACTGTATTGCCTGTCACACCCGCCCAGGCGGCAAGCCGTTTGCGGGGGGCCTGAAAATTGCGACCCCGCAGGGTGACGTTATTTCTACCAACATCACACCTGATGCGGAACACGGGATCGGCGCCTATACGGAGGCTGACTTCGAAAAGGCGCTTCGTCACGGTGTCCGCAAGGATGGTGCTTACCTTTACCCGGTCATGCCGTACGTCTCCTATGCAGGCATGACGGACCAGGACGTGCATGCTCTTTATACGTGGTTCATGCATGGCGCTCGCCCTGTTGCAGAGAAGCCCACCGAGACGCATCTCAGCTTTCCTGGCAACATCCGCATGTCGATGATGGCTTGGAATCTGCTTGCTGGCAGAGAGAAGCAGGAGACCGGGGATTCCTCCCAGTATGACAAGCTACGTCGTGGGCACTATCTCGCAACCGCTCTTGAACACTGTGGAACCTGTCACACACCGCGTAACATGATGCTGATCGAAAAGCAGAGCCAGTATCTGGGTGGTGCACCGCTTGCCGGCTGGTATGCACCAAACATCACGCCAAGTGCGACAGGAGGGATCGGAGACTGGAGCGAGGATGACCTCGTAGCCTATCTCAAGACCGGCCGTGCCAAGAACCGCAGCCAGGCTGCAGGCCCCATGGCTGAAGCCGTCGAGCATAGCACCAGCCATCTGACGGATGAAGATCTGCACGCGCTTGCGGCCTTCATCAAGCAGATCCAGCCTCATGATGATGACAAGGATCATCAGGCCCGCGACAGTCTGGGCAAAGCGGCTTACAATCCGGACCTTCGCTCTGGCGAACTCACCCGCATTGACAATCTGCACGAAAAGTCTGGCGCAGAAATCTACACCGGCAATTGTGCCGCCTGCCACGGGCAGGATGGTGCAGGCACGGCAGATCAGTATGCCCCGTCACTGTATGCTAATTCAGTCGTCGGTTCCGAGCGTGTTGACAACCTCATTATGGCCATCGTCTACGGTGTGGACAGGAAAACGCCTGCAGGCGGCCATGCCAGCATGCCAGGATTTGGTTACAATTCTGACGTTCAGCGCCTGAGCGACGAAGAAATCGCTCGACTGGTCAACTACGTAACCGCGACGTTTGGCAGCGGTGATCATCATGTCACAGCAGAACTGGTCGCCAAGACCAGAACAGATCATCTTGAAACAGCAGTTTCCCATGTCATGGTCAAAACCACGACGGGTAACAGCACGCCATAACGTTTGTTAGGTGGAGTGGAAGCGTCAGAAGGGGGGAATTTTTCCTTGAGCCGCGTCCACGATTATGAGCGTTGCTCTGACCACTCTATGGGAATAACATCCATTTCCTTGGTATTTTCATCTCCTAATTTACAGAGAAAATGCTTTCCCCAAGAAAAACATCCAAGTCTCGTCATTCTTGAGAAATATTTTTTCGCGCTTTCCCACGGAAGAAATGGGCAAAACTCAGGCTTCTTCATTGTATGACAGTCGCCATCTGTTCGAGCGCCAAAGTAAGAACTAGCAGTAAATGATGCGCCATAACTTATACCTCATTGTCGCACACGACGAGGTATTCATGGGTACACTGGAGCGCCTTGCCTGCCCGGATCAACGGTCTCTGGAGACATCTTCTGGCTTGCCGGCAGTCGTGAGCGCAACTTTAGCCAGCCCCTTGGGCTCAACATTGAAAACGGGGAACGCGGCACTGTGGTCACTTATTTAGTGATAATGTGCTGCGAAAAAACGTTTCTGAACAAGCCGAATATTCTGTCTCTGGGAGATATCCCTAAAAGCAATTGCTAAGCGTAAGCTATATCGCTTGCTCTTTCATGAACGTTTCAGTTTACCGCAATTTCGCGCGAGGAAAATAGGCCCCTGGAGGCCGAGACTGGCAATCTGGTCACCTTAGTTGGACATAAAGCTGACCTAAAACTTGTAGGTTCTTATTTCACATAGGGGAAGGCATCCTTTTAGTGGATGCCTTCCCTTGCCTTCGACAGGAAAATAGCGGGAAATCCTGGTTCCTTTCGGAACTAGCTCCATCTTCCACTCTGCCCTGCCTCATTACGCAGTAGGGAGAGCGGTTTTCCTGGTTTCTTTCAGAGAGTCCTTGGCAATTTTTCGAGCCTTACGGCGTTCAAGGCGCTCTTTCATTGCCATTTTCTCGTAACGTATCCGCTGACGGATCCAGTTCAACATGCCGGAAGCCGTCAGGACGGCGATACCAACGAAAGTCCAGCGGTCGAGGGGTTGGCGAAAGACGAGATAGCTCAGCGCAACTCCCCACGCCATCTGACTATACTGCGGCAACGCAACGCGGTTCGCGGGTGCCCGAGCGGTTGCAAGCATCATGCACAACTGCCCCAATGCAGTCAGAAAGCCATACCCAAATAGGTAAATCCAAGTCTCGACATGGGAAGGCCAAGTGGCATGGGCAATCATCAGGATGCCGTTTCCAACCAGCGGCCCCATGAGACTGGACCCAAACAGCGACAGCCTCACTGTTTCCTTACTGGCGATGCGATAGGCAATGACACTTCCTGCATTCGCACAAGCGGCTAAAAGCGCACAGAGATGCCCTAAATTGAGCGGACGCATTCCGGGCCTCAGAACTATGAGAACCCCCGCAAAACCAAGCGCAACAGCCAACCATGCCCAGAATGTTACTTTTTCTTTAAGAAGAAGAACCGATAGAATGGTTACAAAAAGCGGCATCAGAAACGTGATCGACAGAGCTTCTGGCATCGAAAGAAGCATAAAAGCTTTAACGCTGGCAGCTGTCGCCACGAAGACACAGAAAGCCCTCAGCAGCCACATTCCACGAAGCTGAGGCCGTACGATGTCTAGATAGGATTCCTGGGGTTTACGAATGAAAGGAAGAATAAGAAAACCGAAAACACCTCCAAAAAACGCAACCTCAAACGGGTTCAGACTTCCGTCCAGCAGTTTGGAAAAGGCATCACTAACGGCAAACGCAGCATACGCTCCGAAGGCCAAGGCCATTCCGGAGAAGAGGGTTTTGGTGTCCATAAGACTCTGGGATTCGATTGAAAACAGAGAGGGCCGTGCTGAAAATTACTCAAGTGCGCCCAAAGAAAGCGCAAATGTACAGAGTTGATCTATCCACCTGTAATTTCGGTAGGCTTCTTAGAAGAGTAATTACAGAAATTCAAACCTATTTTCTGCGATATTATGAATTTTTATAGCACGCATTGAATATAACACGATATAAATG
>NZ_JBDOBO010000095.1:0-8170 GCF_047723935.1 Gluconobacter sp. | reverse complement strand
CAGGTCAGGAACCGGGACACCGCCCTCAGCCTGGCGGATCACACCCATGATCTGTGCGTCAGTAAAGCGATCACTCTTCATCAGAATCTCCTCATCCTTACGCTGAGAAAATTCTCATTCAAAAGCCACTCTTTTTATGGGGGGATTACCACCTGAAGTAATCGTAAAAGCACCGAAACACCCCAGATAAACCGCCCTGCCGCCGATACGGCCAACAAGCCAGCCACTCAACGGCAGTGTCAGGGCTAGTGCCAGCAGATAGCCGCTCACTACCCATTGGATGACCGAAAATGGTGCGTGCAGTGTCGTGACAAGATCCGGTAGCGAGACATTCACGATCGTCGCATCCAGTTGCGACATGAAAGACCCGATCGCCGCGACACTGACGATTTTCCAAATACCCGCCGGAAGTCGGGCGGGCTCTTGCGATTGCGGCAAAGCTGTTGCTTTCAGATTTATGTCACGGCGTTAAAGAGCAGCGAGCAGCTATTTTGCTCAGGGCTCCAGAGTGATGGCGTCACTGGTCGTGACGCGGCCGAGCATCGGGAAAACATGGTCACAGGCAAAGCGCTGCATTTCTTCGGCGAAAGTGGATGTCAGATCTTCCGCAATCACCACGCCGTAACCATGCTCATGTGCGGCGCGGGCGGTGGACTCGACACCCATATTCGTTGCGATGCCACCCAGCACGATCGTCGTGATTCCGCGCCGCCGAAGCTGAAGATCCAGGTCGGTTCCATAGAAGGCACCCCACTGTTTCTTTGTGACAAGCAGGTCTGTCGGCTCGGCCAGCCCCTCGACCAGTTCGGTCCAGTCAGGGGCAAATCCACCCGGGGGCGGCGCAAAAGGACGATCGACCTCGGTATGCACGGCATCGGCGAAATCGGGAGCAAAGGCGACATTGACCAGAATGACAGGCGAGCCTGCGGCCCGAAACCGGGATGCAAGCTTTTTGGAGCGTTCGACAACCGCCTCTCCCGTGAAAGGAGCCAGCGTCCGATCGACAATACCTTTCTGGAGATCAATCAGGATCAGGGCGGTCCGGGGCGCTGAAAGAGAAATCATGACGGTTCTTCCCTGTATGCTCATACGACTTACGGACTCGTTGTCCGATAGGCGCAGAGTTGATAGAAATTGAGTTAACACTCAAACAGGAGCATTATTTGAGCATGAACTCAACTTCGTCAAGGGGAAAGCGGGCGGCGCTTCAGCCGCGCCGTGCAGTCGGCAGGCAGAGAGTGGCGGAGTTGCTAGCGGCTGCGTCCGATCTCATGGCGGAGCATGGGTACGAAGCCACAACAATGGCGGAGATCGCCAGCAAGGCCGGCGCGAAGATCGGTTCGCTCTACCGTTTCTTCCCCAACAAGGAGGCAGTCGGGGAAGTACTCTTGCAGCAACACATGGCGATCGTGCATGACGAATATGAAGCGCTGGAAAAGCGTGCAGCGGATCTTTCACCTGAAGAACTGGCTGACATCCTGATTGACCTGCTGGCGGTGCTTTATCCGCGTGTAAAATCCCTTCCGGCGCTGATGGAGGCGCATACTGACCGGACGGAAATCCGTGACCGATCACGCCAGCAGGCTCTGGCCGGTATTTCGGCCGCCCTGCGGGTGTGTGCGTCTGGACTGGACGAGCAGACGGCCGGCGATATTGCGGCGGTTGTCCTGAACAATATGAAGGTCATGCTGGGTATGACCCTGAAGGACGCTCCGACGACGCCTGGTGCGCCTGATGAACTGCGCCACATGAACAGGCTCTATCTTTCCGCCCGGCTTGGTCCCCGCCAGTGAAAACGAGTGGCCGAAATTCAAAAAAACTTGCTAATCCATTATCCAGAATATCGCTCGGCCATATAACGTCCAGGAGACATACCCAGCACCTTGCGGAACATCGTCACGAAGCTCGGTACACTCTCATAGCCTAGATGCCCCGCAACCTGCTGGATCGTCGCACCATCTGCCAGCCATTGAACAGCAAGCATGACGTTCAACTGCTGCCGCCAGCGTCCGAAACTCATGCCGGTCTCCTGGCTGATCAGGCGCGACAGGGTGCGCTCGCTGACTCCGGCCTGTCTGGCCCAGGTATCGAGCGTTTTCCGCTCACCTGGCGCCCCAGTCATCATGCTGACAATCCCTCGAAGACGCCTATCGACAGGCATGGGAAGATGGAGATCCTCGACCCTGGCCCGAGCAAGTTCATCAAGAAGCACGTCCAGCAGGCGTGAGTTTGCGCCGTTTTCTTCATAGTAGAGTGGCAGTTCGGATGCCCGAACCAGCAGCTCGCGAAGCAGCGGCGTTACGGCGACCGCACAGCAGGTTTCAGGCAAGGGAGGACCAAGCGCGGGATCAATGAATGCATTATACCCCTCAAGCGCACCGCTTATCCTGATGGCATGGCGTGCCCCGCCTGGTATCCAGATGGCACTACGCGGCGGAACAACCCATAATCCGCTATCCCCTTCACAGGTAAGCGCGCCGCGTTGCACCAGCATAATCTGGCTTTTGGCATGACTGTGAAAGTCCAGTTCCATGCTCTCAGCCTGCCCGGCCGCATAACCGTAGGTTACGATCGCCCGGGGAACGTCATCCGGTTCGATCCAGTCTTCCGTCTTCGACAATTCGTTCAGCATGGGCATAGACGTATTTTTGACGGCAAGGATCAGTTTGGCAAGATTGAATAATAATCTGACCTGATATCTGAATGACGCCATATCCATGCAGGGCTATTCCTGAGCAGACAATCAATCAAACTTTTCAAGATCCTGACATCTGCGAAAGGACGCCCCGTGAACACATTGACCACCAGGCCAGTCATTACCCTCCTGGAAACGCTGCACAGGAATGCAGAAACGTCCGACCGCGAACTCATGGAAACCATGATGGCGCGCTTTAACGCACCGGAAACATCGGCTGAACAGGTGATGGCAGAACTACTTGCCCAAGAAAGAGCCGACTATCGGAGCGTCTATCACGACTATGCCGACAATTTTCTCGCCGTCTCGCCGCGCTACGGTCAGTTTCTCTACATGATGACACGAGCCTGCAAAGCCCGTCGGGTCGTAGAATTCGGCACGTCGATGGGAATCTCGACCATTTATCTGGCCACGGCCCTTCGTGATAATGGTGGCGGGCAGTTGATCGGTAGCGAAATGGAACGCACCAAGGTGGCACAGGCGCGGGCAAATCTTGATGCAGCAGGCTTAGCTGATCTGGTGGATATTCGTGAAGGCGATGCGCTTGAAACGCTCTGCGACATTGATGGACCGGTTGATCTTCTCCTACTCGACGGTGCGTTCTCGCTCTATCTGCCAGTTCTGAAACTGATCGAACCCCGGCTGGCACCCGGCGCAGCGATCTTCGGCGAAAATGCGTTTGATCCAGACTACATCGCTTACTTGAACAACCCGGCGAATGGATATTTGTCCCAGACGCTGCCGCTGGACGAAGGCCGAGGCAACGGGTTCGCTGTCAGGGTCGGGTGATGGCACACGGAGAGTAGCCAGATTAAATCTTAAAACCTAGATATTGACATATCTCGTTGTGTAGTTATGTTTGGCAGTGTCACTCACCCACAGAAGGAGACGCCCGGTGAAGTTTGCCAATCAGCTCGATACCGACGCCGAGCGCCTCGGTAGTTACAAAAGGTCAGGCATTGAACGCAAAACCCAAAAATTAGCGCTTGATGCCCGCAGCCGGCTCAACGAGGCTTCTGCCGGACTGTTCTGATCCCGAGTGGATATGAGGCTTTTCACGCTCTCATATATTGGTGTTTCTCAATATCTAGGATTCGCAAAATGCAAAACTCGGTTCTCTTCGACAGTGTGACCCTGGGTCCGTATACCCTCAGAAATCGGATCGTTCTCCCCCCGCTCACACGTTCTCGCAGCTCCCAGCCGGGAAACATCCCCAATGATCTGATGGCGACCTACTACCGCCAGCGCTCCAGTGCAGGGTTCATGGTGACCGAGGGGACACAGATCGAACCGCGCGGACAGGGATATGCGTGGACACCCGGCATCTACAGTCCCGAACAGGTAGAGGGCTGGCGCAAGATCACCGATGCCGTTCACGCCGAGGGAGGAACCATCTTCTTGCAATTATGGCATGTGGGGCGCGTATCTCACACCTCCCTCCAGCCTGGTGGAGCCGCTCCGGTCGCGCCATCGGCGATCCCGGCCGACAATGTCAGAGTGTTCGTTGAAACCGGCCCAGGCCAGGGCGCTCTCACACTACCGTCGGCACCGCGCGCCCTGACCACCGCAGAGGTCAAGGAACTTGTCCAGCTCTATGCCCAGGCCGCGCGCAATGCTCTCGATGCAGGCTTTGACGGCGTGGAGATCCACAGCGCCAACGGCTATCTGATAAACCAGTTCATTTCTACCCACACCAACCAGCGCGAGGATGAATATGGCGGCTCACTGGAAAACCGACTGAGATTCCTGGCCGAAGTGACGCAGGCGGTTGCCGATGTCGTCGGTAAAGAGCGAATGGGAGTCCGCTTTTCTCCCCTGTTCGCTTCCACCAACGAGGACCGCGTCTATCTTGGTCTTGTCGAGGAAGACCCCCACACGACCTACATTGAGGCCATAAAGGTTCTCGAAAAAGTTGGGGTCGCTTACGTCTCGATTGCCGAGGCGGATTGGGATAACGCGCCGGAACTGCCTGAATCCTTCCGTGCGGACGTACGGAAAAACTTCAGCGGCCGGGTTCTCTATGCTGGCAGGTACACTCCCGAGCGTGGCGTGCGCGTGGTCAAGGCAGGCTGGGGCGATCTGATTGCCTTCGGGCGTCCCTTCATCGCAAACCCCGATTTGCCGGAACGCATCGCTCATGGTTGGCCGCTCAATCCAGTAGATCCTACGACCATGTATGGCGGCACCGACAAAGGATATACTGACTATCCCACCTATCAGCGTTAGGGATTTCAGGCCGTGTCCAGACATCTGGACACGGCTTCTGACACTTCCAGCGTAATTAGGTCCATCCCAAAGGAAACGAGATATTGCTATATTGGCATTTCTCGCTATATGGAGGATCATGAGCATCGATATCAACGACGCACTGAAGGCCTTGGACAACCCCGCCCGGCTGGCAATCTTGGCGAAGCTCAAGGACCCTCGCAAGAATTACCCTGAACAGGAAGTCGATCCTGAGCAGGTAGGTGTCTGCGTGAGCATCATACAGGAGCGGGCCGGCCTGTCTCAGTCGACCATTTCGCTGTATCTGACAGCACTACAACGCGCCAAGCTCGTCACGTCGCAGCGCATAGGCCCCTGGACCTATTACAAGCGCGATGAGGCGAACATCGCGGAATTCCTGAAACAGTTGCAGGATCTGATTTGAGCGGCGATCGCAATCGCCGCTCCATCTCCTTTCAACTTTTCTGAATCTCGACAACCAGTCGGCCCCGCACTTTTCCGGCAATGATATCTTGGCCGGCTGTGATGACGTCCTCAAAATGGATCGTCGCGGTGATCTCGCCTAATTTCTCGCGATCGAGATCCGTTGCAAGACGCGCCCAAGCTTCAAGGCGACGCGGCTTCGGACACATTACCGAATCAATACCAAGCAGCGAGACGCCGCGCAGGATGAACGGTGCTACCGATGCAGGCAGGTCCATTCCTTGCGCCAAGCCACAAGCCGTAACTGCACCGCCGTATCGGGTCATCGACAGCACATTAGCGAGCGTATGTGAGCCCACAGCATCGATGCCCGCGATCCACCGTTCCTTGCCGAGCGGACGCATGGGGCCGGAAAGTTCGTTACGATCAATGATTTCGGCCGCTCCGAGGCTCCTGAGATAATCTGCTTCCTCTGCCCGCCCGGTCGAAGCGATGACGTGCCAGCCAGCCTGCGCCAACAGGGCAATCGCGACTGAACCCACGCCGCCAGCAGCACCTGTGACGATTACCGGCCCATCAGATGGCAGCAATCCATGCTTTTCCAGCGCCAGAACGCTGAGCATTGCAGTGTAGCCCGCAGTGCCGATCGCCATAGCCTCGGCTGGCGTCAGTCCGGCAGGCAAGGGTACGAGTCAATCCCCTTTGACACGGCTTTTCTCGGCATAAGAACCGAGATGTGTTTCACCCGTTCCCCAGCCGTTCAGGATGACTTGGTCGCCGACGCGGAAATCCGGATGACCTGATGCTTCAACTACGCCAGCACCATCAATGCCCGGGATCATGGGAAAGCGCCGGACGACTGGAGCCTTGTCTGTCAGAGCCAGGCCATCCTTATAGTTGACCGTGGAATGCGTCACTCGAAACGTGACGTCTCCGTCCATCAAATCCGCCTCGCTGAAATCTTTCAGTCCAACGATCTGACTCGTGTCGTTTTTCTCGATCACGATCGCCCGAAATGTGCTCATAGTGCCGTGCCTCCTTTATAATTAGACCGATCGTCTAGTGTTGCCGAAAAAAAGGGATCAGGTGCGGAGCATCGCAAGAAATCCCTCTGCGAAGGTTCTAAGTGGGGTACTATTGCGTTCGAGCTTGGCGCGGAGAACTGCTCCTTCCCAGCCGATCCAAAAAAACGCGGCAAGATGATCGGCATCATGATGGTTGCGGATCTCACCTGCTGCCTGCGCTGCGCGCAAACACAGGGCCGTGCACCGTTGCCAGTCTGCAAAAATATCACTCAGTTTCTGACGAAAGGCTTCTGGAAGCGCACCCATCTCCTGCCCCAGATTGCCAACAAGACAGCCGCGCGAAAACGCAAAGCGCTCCATTGCTGCCTCTGCATCGACCATGAAAGCTTTCAGCCGATCCAACGGCGAGAAGCCATCATCGGCAAAGAACCGATCCAGCTTGCGTGCGAAATAATGACCATAGTGATCAATCAGTTCGGCGCCAAAAGCCTCCTTGCTTTCAAAATAGTAATAGAACGAGCCTTTAGGTACCCCGACCACCTTCAGCACCTCGTCGAGACCGGTTGCGGAAAAACCTTTCTCTGTCAGCGCTACCAAGCCAGCCCGCACCAGTGATGCGCGCGTCTCGTTGAATCCGGCCGTTGCCTTCGGTGGACGTCCGCGACGACGGGAAGGAGTGGCAGGATTCATACTGATTTAATTAGACCGAACGTCTATATAATTCAAACGGAGAGTCACCAACGCACTGATAGTGTAAGCTCCCGGCGACTGACGCTTTGCTGAATATTTCTGGTCTGGTTCAGCTATGAAGCATGAACGATTTAAGAGATAGGGACGCGGTACTACCTGCGAGTGTCGCAGGTAGTACCGCAGAGAGGCTCCAAAGGAGCGGTAGAGAGACCGATGAGCGGGACAGGCTGGCGGATGCCTCGCGGATCGAGATCGTTTCGGATCGCCGCCGCTGGCACGCCCCTGAATTTCGCGCGCGAGTGGTCATCGCGTCCTACGAGAGCCGACGCCCCATAAGGGAGGTGGCTGCACAGTATGGGATCCATCCCAGTCTGGTGTTTCGCTGGCGGCGAGAGGCTCGGGCCAAAGCGCAGGCCAAAGGCGGGACATCGTTCATACCTGTCATGGTGGCCCCGGCCCCCGAGCCGCAGCCATTGGAGCGTCGGAGAGAACAGGGAACGCTGTCCGGCCAAGCCGTCCGCCTGGTCTTTCCGGACGGTGTGCGGCTGGAGTTCGACACAGGGCTGTCCGCTGATCGTCTGCGTGAGATTGTGGGCGCACTACGATCATGATCCCGCTTCCTTCCACGCTGAGGATATGGCTGGCGGCCGGTGTAACCGATATGCGCCTGGGGATGCCCGGGCTGGCGTTGAAGGTCCAGGAAGCACTGGGTCGTGACCCTTTCGCGGGTGACGTCTATGCCTTCAGGGGCCGACGCGGCGACCTGGTGAAACTGATCTGGCACGATGGGATCGGCCTTTCCTTATATGCGAAGCGGATCGAGCGCGGGCATTTCCTGTGGCCTTCGGCAAAGGACGGAGCGATCCATCTCTCCCCGTCACAATTGACTTGTCTGCTGGAGGGTGTGGACTGGCGCAATCCTCAGAAAACATGGAGACCTGAACTGGCGGGATAATAAAAACTGCGTCAGGCCAGTATATACTGGTACCCTTTTGAGCGCCCATGTGATCAACTGCCTTGGTAATCCCCCCATTTTTAGTGGGGCATTGAATGAGACTTCAGGCAGCTGTTTTTAGTTTCTGGGCGGGGGTTAGCCCGCTGTTCCCCATGT
>NZ_JBDOBO010000094.1:0-8395 GCF_047723935.1 Gluconobacter sp. | reverse complement strand
AAAGCGTGTGTACGTTAATAGCGTACCGTGGGTTCGAATCCCACTCTCTCCGCCAACGATACCCCCACCATTAGTGACCGTTATTGACCAAGGGCAGCCATTTCTGCCCTTTTCGTTCATCTGGTTTGTGTCCATTAATGACGAGAACAAACCATGAACCGCAATCATAATGGGGGTACCGATGGGGGTATCGTTTGAGACGTGGGGGTATCGGTGCTTACAGACATAGCAATCCGCAAATCTCAGCCACGCGAATCGCAGTACAAGCTTAGCGACGCGCAGGGTCTGTATCTTCTCGTCCGACCGAACGGCGCGAAGCTCTGGCGGTTGAAATATCGGTTTGGAGGCAAGGAAAAAACGCTCTCGTTTGGGAGTTATCCCGAGGTCAGTTTACTCAATGCCAGGAAGGCGAAAGAGTTCGCACGCGAAGAGTTGCGAAACGGGCAAGACCCGGCGCTCACCCGTCAGCAGAAACGGGCCGAGGCAGTAAGAACAGACAATCAGTTCAAGGCTGTGGCAATGGCGTGGATTGCAGCCCATGGGAAGCAGTGGACGCCGCAGCATCGCTCTGAGGTTCAGAGCACTCTTGAGCGCTTTGCTTTTCCGAAGATCGGAAGCTTGGCCCTGGACGCTATTACAGCGCCTATTGCTCTAGATGTTGTTCACTCCATAGAAAAGAAACAGGCTGGTGAAACAGCTCGTCGCGTACGTCAGCGGATGGGGGCTATTTTTGCTTACGGGATAGCCTGTGGCTTGGGGACGCTAAACCCTGCTGACCAAATAAAGGGCGCCCTTGCCCCGCTTCAGAAGGGGCAGCAGCCAGCGATTATTCAACTTGAGCCGCTTAAGCGCATGATGCGGCGGGTAGAACATACTCCTTCCCATCCTATCACCCAGCTTGCTCTCCGCTTTCTGGCACTTACGGCAGTACGTTCCGGAGAGGTGCGCGGTATGCTTTGGACTGAGTTGGAAGATGATGTTTGGGTTATCCCATCGGAACGCATGAAGATGCGCCGCGAACATGTTGTACCCCTCTCAACGCAGGCCCGTGCTGTGCTTGAGATCATTCGACCACTGACCGGTCGCGGGCCCCTAGTATTCCCAAATACGCGATGGGCTCATAAGCCCATGTCCGAAAATGCTCTGGGATATCTCATTAATCGGGCAGGATATGCCGGCCAGCATGTGCCGCACGGGTTTCGGTCCTCGTTCTCATCTATCATGAACGAGAGGCGGCCTGAGGATAGGGCCATTATCGATCTAATGCTTGCGCATGTACCAAAAGACGCTGTTGAAGCGGCTTACAACCGCGCCCAGCATGGGGAACGCAGAAAGCAGATCGCCCAGGAGTGGGCAGATCTGCTTTTAAAAGATGCTACGCCAACTCGAGATCTGCTTCAGACGGTACGGAGGTCGGCAAGTTATTAAGCCATTGCACCACGTCGCTCTCTTTCCATCGCACACATCGGATACTTAATTGGATTGGGGCCGGAAATTTACCGGCCTTGATCTTCCTATAGAGATTGCTTGGCGTGGTACGAAGTTTATCGGCCACTTCCTGTGCGGTCAGCAGCTGCTCAAGCGTCTCACCCATGGCTGCCCTCCTTCACCTTCACGGCGCGATACAGCCCGTCCGGACTGCGCTCGACCAGTCCTAGACGCATAAGGGGCTGATAGGCGTAGCGATTGCGTTTGTCCGGTGCGTGCCAGACGTCCGGCTGTTCTTGCAGGGCATTCAGCACGTCACGCTGCGGGCGTGTTAAGACTTGTTCGGTCATAGCTGACGCGCCTCCTCGATTGTAATCAGGTCTTGTGATGGAACCGCACGCCTGATTTCGATCTTCTCAATCGTGTCCCAATTCGGGCCGCGCTCAACGAGATCCTGAAGTTCTTCGAGCTCTTCCATGTCATGCTGCACATCGACAAGTCCGTTTTCTGATCGATAGAACACGCGCGCAATCCAGCGGACGAAGGTTGTGTCAGGACGTTCAATTACATCAGTCATCCCCGCCCTCCTTCAACTGGAACCCAAAGCCTTGGCGGTTTGCGATCCCTTCTTTCTCCAGCGCTTCGAACACTGGCAGGTTAATATCGGCTGGGAAGATCCAGCCCGTTGCAACGCGCGGCAGGCGCGCAATGGCCTGCTCTTTTGTGAGGGGCGTCACGCTGCCTTCCTCCACATCGTGGAATGAACTTGTCCATCAGGATAAGCCGCAATAGAGAAAAATCGCCCGCACTGATGACACTTTAGTCGTCCAGACCAAAACCAAGACACTTTTCTAAAGGTCTTCTCATGGTGCCAGTCGTCGAACGTGTCGCACTGGCACGCGGGGCATTTGGGGCCTTGGTTGATCTCGATTGAAAGCTGCTTATCTCTCATCCCCGTTCCTCCGCGTCCATGGCGGCGTCGATGGCAGAACGGTATGTTCGTCCGATGTAGGCATGGTCATGCGCCATAACCATGTAGCTGCCATCTTCGGGCTGATCGACTATGACCTCCAAAAGGAAATCCGGTGTCCTAGCGATCCACTCCAGCCGCTCCGTATCCGTCCGCCCGCTCATGCCGGGTCTCCTGCGGGTATTGTGAGATTTGCCTCGACCCATGACCAAGTATTCTTGAATTCTGCCAAAAACTCCGCCTCAAGTTTCTTATGCTTGGTGAGCGCAAATCTTACTAGCCGCCTCACTTCTTTCGGGTTGTTTGCGGCATGTTCGATATATTCCAGTTCGTGGAGCAGGCTCCCGATCTGCTCCCGCATCGCCCGGTTGAGACAGCGATCGTGCGTCTGAACTTTAGCTTCGGCAATATTAGTTTCAGTACTCATCACACCCCTCCCTCGCGTGTAAGGTCGGCGCGGGCAAACAGACGGATGATACCCCCGTCGTCGTTTTCCCAGACGTCCACAAATGACCATCCATCTCGGATCAGGAATTGGCAGGGATCAAACTTGGAAAGGGTCTCCGCTGAAAGCTCCTTGTCACAGTCCTCATCCTCTCGGTCATCAGCAACGAGACGGACCTCGATGCCAAACTCCTGGGATGCTTGCTGGAAACGAGAGAGTTCATCGCCTTCTTGGAACAAGGTAGAGAGGCGGCAACTGGGCAATTCAGGATCAGACGAAACGTTTTCCGTGAGGAAGTTCCAGCCAGCATTTGCCTTACTCGCCTCGGCATCAGCCCGCGCAAGCTGCTCGGCTTCCTTCAGGGACGCAATCTCCGCTTCCAGCGCGGCGACGTTGGCGATTTTGAGCAATGCCCCTTGTTCGTGGTCATGCCGCATACTGCTATCAACTGCGGCGTAAAGTCGGCAATGGTAGCCGTTTCCGACGTGAGCGAAGCGTTGATATGCTCCTTCCCGTGCCCCGCATCCAGCGAACAATTCCGGATTTATGCCATCTTCCTGAAAGACGATCAGAAGCGGCCCTTCGCTTGGAACTTGAACTACCTGCGCCGCCCCATCCTTCCGGCGCTGCTCTTCCGCGCCTCGGGTTTCGGCTTCGAGGATTTCCCGTCGTGCCCATCCATAAGAATTATCTGCGACGCTACCCAATTCTTCAGCCATATCGCCAAAGACTTTCACCTGCTTTTCCCTCGCGCGAAACGTCCGCACGTTCTGTTCCGTGTTCTGGGTCATTTCGCGGCGCTCCGGATGGCTTCGGCGCACATGAGTGCAGTGATGGCGTCGCTTTTGTTGCCGTCGCCAAATTCTTTATCAGCTAGGGAGCAGCATACCTTCGCGTACCGCTCCCTCTCCGCCGCCACAGCCTCGGCAATGGCGCGTTCGATCATGGGGCCAACCCCGCACATCACCTCAAGCAGCGGCAAGCTGAGTTCAGAACCGCAAGAGCCATACTCTGCTAGATAGCAGTCTGTATGCGGTCCCATGACATATTCGCCACCCTTGTAGCCCTCGAACTCTTTACCCAGGGCCGATTTTGCTTCTGCAAGCATGTCAGCGATAGTGACGTTTGAACGCGCTTCAAATGCCAACTCGGAATAGTATCCACGATAGGAGTGGGCTGATCCCTCGCCCCACCCAGATGCGATTACTTTCGACTGGTCTTGCTTCTCAAGAAAATCAATCAGTTCGCTTAAGGTCATCTCAAACACTCCCCGGCTCAGCGCCGGACACAATCAGCAGCAGGAACACGAGGGCCAGCGCCTCGCAGATGGTCGGTAGGAGATCAGTCACGCCGCATCCTCCAGCCATGCCCGGTGATCCCGTCGTGGAACCACACGGACAGCGAGCGCAGAGCGTGATCGACCCACACAAGGAAGGGGTGCGGGGTCATGCTTCACCCCGGGCTTTAAGTTGAGATGCAAGATTCGTTACTTCGCGGGACACGTAATCGAAATCACGATACAGACCGCCCCAGCGCATGAATGGATGCCCCGGAACTTCGTCATCGCAATGCGCGCAGTCGAAGCCTAACCACCACACATGATCATCTTCACCATCTGCAACGAGATGACAGATCGAGGCATCCTCCGGCCCGGGACGGCAGTGGTTTGCAAATGTCAGGCCGCCATGGACCCGAACGTCCACACTGTCGTAATCGCACTCAAAATCAGGGTGCGATTTTGATACACCGACGTACCCACAGAGAGCCCCGAGAGCGTTTCTTACGATGAGGCAGGGAAGCCCTGTAACTGGATCACTCCACTGCTTCTTGTCGGGCTCCTGCATCCACAGGCCAGGACCCCAACTAGACTTGTCCATCGTCCGATATTCGATCGTTTTCATCACGCCTCACCCCCGACAAAGCGCCCTTGGAGGCGCATCATCCGCACGTCGTCAGTCGCCAGCGCCCTGCCCCAGCGTTTGTCTCGGTTCTCCTGCGACAGTTCCCGCAGCGTCTCCGCCATATGCTGCACCCAGATCGCAGCGCTCATGTTCTGGTCCAGGTCGCGCGTCATGCTGCGGCTCCCAGCTCTGGTGAGCCTGCACGGCGCACTTTTTCGAGCATTTCCATTTTGAGTTCATGAAAGTTCTTGAGGGCTTCATCGAGCGTCTTGATGAATGGCTCATCGCGAAACGTCCGCTCTGTGTAGAGCGGTAGTTCATCGCTGTAAGACACACGATCATTCCATTCGCGTTCTGCGAAAAGGAGCTGCCCCTGAACCTGCGGATAGTATTTCCGGTCAAAGCCTTGCGTCAGATACAAGACATGAGTTGCTGGTTCGGGGCACTTGATCTCGACTAGGCCGTCAGACCCGACGAGACGATCAGGGCTTACACCAATCGTTTCTTCATCGTTTGTGATGAAGCCGACCTTCTCTGTCTTGACCCCGAATTCAAATTCATACGCCATGGCAGCGAGCGGTTCGAATTCATTGCCATGCTGGATGGCCATGAGGTTCGACAGATCTTTATCCAGAGAGCGGTTTAATACGATCTCTGCCGCCAGCCGCGCAGCGTAAGCTGGGGCCTGAGATGACAGCTTGCCAGCAGGCGTGATGATCTTTTCGAACTCAGAAGCCGTGGGGATGCCAATGCGAAGAGCCAGCCATTCTGCTGTGCCCTGCTCAACATTATGAATCTTCATTTCCCCTCTCCCTGCGGAATTTTGGAAAGAAGGGCCTGACGGGCCTTTGGAAATGTTTGAGCGTCCATCTCATCGAGAGAGCGACAGCGGGCCCATGCCAGGAATGCAGCCGTATCTGCCCCCGTCTTTTGTAGCAGCGAGATCAGCTCCTCCTTTTGCTTCGAGGAAATGAAGTTCGCCTGCTTTTGCGGCTGATACTTGCCGTCGATATCCTCATCACAGCGGACAATGTTCAGCAGCATCTCAGCGCAATACCGTTTCCCGTAGGAAATGGTTGACCCAAATCCCTGCAATGGATTGCGTCCCTGCCCTGCATCCAGTGGGAGTTCGATTTCAGCGCTCTGCGACTGGCCATTGGCATGAGAGATCGTGCCGATGATGACCTTAGCGTTGCTGCCTTCTGCTGAGCGCGTATTGAAGGAAAGGCGAAGATGGTGAAGCGCCAGAATTGGGCGGATCACGCGATCCATGTCTTCCCATTTCGTGAACTTGTATCCACCCTTCCCGCCTAGAGAGACGGTACCATTGCGCTCAACCTGAGGAATTTCACCGCATGCCGTTGCCATGGCTGCACTGAACTCTGCCCGTGCCTCACGCTCTATGAGCTTATCCTGCATCGCCAAAAGCGCCTGCATCTTCTCAATGTCGCAGTTTGGATTGGAAGCCGCATTTGCGATGACTTCCATCATGGACGCAGCCTGCGGGGCGCTTGCTTTTGTCGTTGCTACCTGTGCCTTAGGGCGCTCGATTACCTCGCTCATGCTGGCAGCCCCACTTCCATCATGAGGAAAGCCAGACCGGGCTTCACAGCTTCTGCCAGCTTGCGAAGGCGAGCGACGGCCGGACCGTTTTCAATGGCTGCAATCTCATCCAGCTTGCCGATGAGCTGCGTTTCGTACAGTTCGCGCAGCCCTTGCGTCGGGGCAATGTTGCGCTGATTGCGGAGGTAGTCTGCCATCCGGTTCAACTGCCGGATCTTGCGGACTGTATCTGGGTGAGGAACGAATGACATAGACGCACCTCTCCCGTTCACTGCTTCACGCATTGTTCGAATTCCTTGCTTTTACTTGGCGCTTATGCGGCTTCTAAAGACCGGGCCTTGATTTCGTGACTGAGGCGAATAGCTGCCCGTGATGCGCTGTAAGTCGCTCCGAAGAGATCGTCTGTATTCAGGCCTGACAGAGCGCTTCGAACATCGGCGCGCTTGAGAAAGTCCCGCACGATCTGCACTTCATTCAATGCTTTACTCAGCTCGCTCGACATCAGCAGGCCACCTCAAGCGACTTGAGTTCATTGTTTGTCTCGGACCACTGCTCATCCAGTCGGTTCAGTTCATTCTGAACAGCATCGCTACGGCGCTCGATATCTTTCAGCTTGAGCTGTAGTTCGACCACTCGACCGCCACTGTTGCTGCCGTATCCAAATCCAGCCATCCGATGATTGAAGGCCGCGTCGCTGAAGTTGTCAGGGTGCGCCATTAGTGCAGCTCCATCTCGCGGGCGATCTGTGCCTGTTTCTCGCGGTTGGCCGTGAGCTGTTTGGCGAGGTGATACGCGATGCGCTCAATGCCTTTGCGGGTCAGGCGGAAGTCTTCGCGCACCTTGGTCTCGCCTGTGAAGCGGTCCGTGTAGGGCGCGGCGCACATGCGGCAGTACTTCTTGGTGAGGCCGTAATGTGCGGCCTTCAGCTTGCCGCCTTCCCGGCAGGCCCATCCGTGCTTGAGGCAGAAGTCGACAACGCGGTTCTGGCCAATCTGGAGTTCCCGGCCTGCATCACGGACGCCAAGGTCGCTGTCTGCTTCAGTGATGACCTTCAGGGCCTCGGCCTGCGGGCGAAGAACTGCGATCTCTTCATCCTTCTCGCGGATTATGTCCTGCGAAAGGAGGAAAGCCTCGTTGATCTTCTGCTCACGCGAAAGGGTCTGCACAGTAAGCGGACCCTTTCCACTCACCATCGCATCGAAGGCGCGGATAACCTTCAGGTGAAAAGCCGGGTTGATCCACATCGCATAGGCATAAACTAACTCTTTAGCAGCATACGTTCCGCCATTTCTGCCTTCGATGGTAACTACCGACTTTCCGGCAGTTTCTGAAACTGTGGAATTTTCCACAGTATCCATTTCTGCCATCAGGGCCTTAGTCTGCTTGTTTGCCATCCACTGGCCCGGTGCCTTCGAGGCCTCTCCCCCAGAAGCCCGATGGCAGTCGTTCAGGCAATATCTGCCTTCCGCGTCCTGCCTGATATTCGTTCCAAGGATCGTAAGCTGTGTCACGAGCGTTTCTCCCATCGCCGTTCTGGCGTGGGATGACTATGGGATATGTCCCATTATCGTGTCAACATTAATTTGGGAGGTATCCCATTTTATTCAAAAAAAGAAACCTGGCCGGAGCCGGGTGGGTTAGCTCACCACCAGTGGGCCACTATGCCGTGGTGATAAACGCCAAGGATGATAGTCGCGGTTGTTAGTCCTATTGCGACGAGGGCAGAGAGCTTAGCCATAGTTGGCAACGCATCGACGCGCCCTTTAATTTCCGCCACATTTGCTGACGTAGCTTTCGCCTCTAACGATGTTCTCATTGCTGTCATATCAGAACGAACAAGCGACAGGTCGTCTTTCGTCGCCATTGATGCTTCCATGCGGGCGAGCGTCACCTGAATGGAAACCAAGGCTTCTTGGACCTTGTCCATCTTTGTTTCGAGATTACCGACACGTCGCGCTAGATCATCCATTCCGCCATTATCACCGCTTTTCAAAACATTTTCTAACTTTCTTTTTTTGTCGCTACTTTCTATTCCCTGAGTTACCAGAGAAAATCGGGCACGAACCTCAGATGCAGAGTCATTATTTT
>NZ_JBDOBO010000093.1:0-8468 GCF_047723935.1 Gluconobacter sp. | reverse complement strand
ATAAAAAATAATTTCTATGCAGAAATTATCAGCATCACCGTAACAGCCCTAAAATTTTCAACCGTCATAATCTTTTTCAAAAATTCTTATTGCGAATAATTATCATTTGAATGATAGTCCCGCTTCTTTCACCCAGCCACCGCGTGAGACCCGTGCCCAGCAATTCCAGAATGACCCCCGCCATTGCCGGTTTATGCCTTGTTTTCAGCCATGCTCACGCTGCTGACCAGACAGCCACTCCAGAACACCATACGAACAGAAAAACCACGTCTACGCCTGCTAAAATGGAACATATTTCTGTCCGGGCACGCAGAATGGCGACGGTGGCGACGTCTGCAACGAAGTCGGATACTCCCCTGATCGAGACGGCCCAGTCTGTTACGGTCATTACACGCAATGAGATGGACGTTCGGGGCGTTCTGAACCTTAATCAGGCCGTTCGCTACACAGCTGGCGTCACCGCGGACCAGCGCGGCGGTGCGGTTGGCACGCGTTACGATCTGTTCGCTCTCCGTGGCTTCTCTGTCCCAACCTTTCTGGATGGATTGAAACTACAGGACAGCCCCACAGGGTACGCCGTTGCGCAGACCGACACATCGCGTCTTGATCGGGTTGAAATTCTCAAAGGCCCCGCCTCTGCACTGTATGGCCAATCCAGCCCCGGCGGCCTGACGGCTCTCTCCAGCAAGTTGCCAACAGATCAGCGCTTCTACGGCGGGGTCAATGCAACAGGAGGCATGTTCGATCTTTATCGCGTCGATGCGGATGTCGGCGGGTATGCAACAGACAATGGGCTTGTCCGGTACCGAGTCTATGGCACCGTCAATGGGCAGCATACACAGTTAACGCACACCGGAAGCCGACGCTTCTCCATTAGCCCATCGGTGACTTTCGGCGGAAATGGACCGACAACACTCACGTTGCTTGGTAATTATCAGTACGATCCCACCAATGGAACTTATGGTGGTGTTCCCTTGGTGGGATCCCTCAAGCGGGCGCCATACGGCTATCTGCCCAGAAATTTCTATGACGGTGATTCGTCTTTCGAAAAGTACAACCGTCGTCAGGGTGCCATTACCTACATCTTCAATCATACATTCAATAATGACTGGAGCTTCACGTCTCGCGGCCGTTACGACGACGTGAAGACTCAATACCGCAGCGTTTATGACATGGGGTATTACGTCAACGACGATACGCTGGCCCGCTCAGCAATCGAGACATACGAGCACACCCACAACCTGGCATTTGACAGCCAGTTCAAAGGCAAAGTCCGTACAGGCCCGCTGCACCACACGCTGATGTTCGGCTTTGACTATATGCAGCAGAGCGCGACTGAAGTTGGATATTACGGTGCAGCGCCTGACCTGAACGTGTTTCATCCAGACTACCAGATGGCTATTGCCCCCATGTCTCCATGGGTCAACTATCGAACGGACTCTCATCAGGTTGGCGCCTATGGGCAGGATGAAATCCGCTGGGACCGCCTGATCCTGACAGGTAGCATCCGCAACGACTGGTATCGCGCCCATCAGGTCGAATCCAACTACAATTCAGACAGCCGTCAGAGCCCCAGCCAGATTACCTGGCGCGCCTCCGGCCTCTATCATTTTGATTTCGGCCTCGCGCCGTACATCAGCTATTCGACATCTTTCCAACCACAGTCTGGCGCCGTGTCCAGCGATGGCGGAAAGACCATGCATCAGGCTGCACCGTCTCTCGGCAAGCAACTTGAAGGCGGTGTGAAATATCAGGTTCCGGGAACCAGCATCCTGCTGACAGCAACCGGTTTTCACATTGAGCAAACCAACGTTCTGGTTGGTGTCGGGAATACGGGTTACAGCACCGCCAGTGGTCTGGTTCATTCAGATGGTTTCGAGTTCGAAGCACATGCTGAGCCATACAAGAACCTTATGGTCACAGCATCCGTCAGCTTCCAGAAAGTCCATGACGATTCAACCGGCAAGCCCCTGATGCAATCGGGCAAAGGGAATTCCTCCCTGTTTGTTTTCTACACGATGCCATCCGGCCCTCTGAAGGGCTTCGGCTTTGGCGGCGGTATGCGATATTCTGCCAAGACCTATGGTGGCGAAGCATCCTACGGCAGCGTCTGGATTCCGCAGTATGCGCTCTTTGATGGATCCATCCGCTACGATCTCAACAACCTGTCCCACAGACTGCATGGCTGGACAGTTGCTGCCAGTGTTCGCAACCTGTTTGATAAGAACTATGTGGCGAACTGCCTTGCTTACGCCTCTTACAATCAGGAATTCTGCTATTATGGCGAACGCCGCAACGCACAGGCGAGCGTTGGCTACACCTGGTAAATCCGGTCCGGCGTGCCAGCATCTGACAATGCGTTTACTGGCGGCATTGCCCGGCGGATACGCATTATCAGCTCTGGGGGGAGTCTGCCTAAGCCTCTGGCTTCCCCTCTCACGCGCAGATTGCGCTATGGCCGGCATCCTTGTCGGCCTGCTGGTCTGGCCGGTTACGTTCATGGCCTGCTTTGGCGTTGCCGATGGTCGCAAAGCGTTCGGTGGCACTCTACTTGCAGTACTCTTCACGGGAGGACTGGCTCTTTTGAAGGGCTGGAGGCCATGAAAGGCAATTTTCGTGCCTCCATGGCCTGGCTACACACAGGCCTTGGGCTGATAACCGGCTGGGTTCTTTTCGCAATTGCCCTGTCTGGAACACTCAGTGTGTTCCGTCAGGACATCAGCGTCTGGATGCGGCCAGAACTGAGCGCAACCAATATCTCCCCCATTCAAGCAAGCGCCCACGCCGTAGAGTGGCTTACACAGAATGCCCCGACATCTCCGGCCTGGTATCTGAATGCGCCGACACAGCAGGAGCCATTCACGCTAGGGGTCTGGTCTGACCCCAAAGGCGTGTATTTGCAGAAAGCACTTAACCCACAAACCGGCAGCCCTGACGGCATTCGACAAACCTTTGGCGGCGAGTTTTTCTACCGCTTCCATTTCGAGCTTCAACTCCCCTACCCGTTTGGTCGCCTGATCGCCGCCATCGCCGCGCTGGCCCTTGTCGTCGGCCTGATTTCCGGCGTCATTATTCACCGCAGGATCTTCGCGGATTTCTTCACATTCCGCCCTGGGAAGGGACAAAGAAGCTGGCTGGACGCACATAATCTTCTCGGCGTTCTGGCTCTACCATTTCACCTTATGATCTCCTTCACAGGCGCCGTCACTCTCGGAACCCTGCTTCTCCCATGGAGCACGCAGGCCATTTACAAACATGATCTGATGGCGTCTTACACAGATCTGAATCCGGCCTTGAATACCCGTCCACCCAGCGGCCATCCGGGCCATCTCGCGCCCATCCTTCCCATTCTTCAGGATGCAGAAAGACGCATCGGTGAAGCCGGCATCGCACAGATCTATATCTTCAATCCGACCGATCAGGCGTCAGTGATTACCATCACATCGGGCAACACAAACACCGTCAGCACGACATCACACACCCTGAATTTTGACGGCACGAACGGCTACCTTCTCAGCGAACATGTCGAAAAGCGGCCACTCATTGGTGCTTACACATTCCTGTATGGTCTTCACGTCGCACGCTTTGCGCCCGGTGTGACGAGATGGCTTTATTTTGTGTGCGGACTGATGCTGACCGCCGTTATTGGAAGCGGAATGCGCCTCTGGACGATCAAACGTCTCAGAAGCAACCCTCATCTGGGGCACATTCTGGCAGAGCGCCTGAATGTCGGGGTTCTGGCTGGGCTGCCCCTCGCTTTTGCATCCTATTTTCTTGCAAACCATATTCTCCCAGCGCGCCTTCCAGGACGGGAGAACCACGAAATTCAGTGCGTCTTCATCATCTGGGCTCTCGCCCTGATTTTCGCCCTGTTCCGTAAATCAGAAGCCGCCTGGACCGAACTTCTGGCTGCCTGCGCCCTAGCATGTCTGGCTATAGCTGCAATGGGGGCACCATGGCGTGATAGTGTCAGCGCCGCGACAAGTGTAACGGCCGCATTTTTTGCCGGGTCGTTCGCCTATGCCGCCATCAATACCTATCGCAAGAAAAGACTTTCCCCATGATGGGGGCGACGCTGCTGTGTGGGCAGATTTCCATTCTGTTGATGGCGGCGGGCTCCGCTCGTGGCAGCGGAATTTTCTTCAAAAAAGCCACGTCGGCGTCCTATCTGCTCGGCCTTAGACTGACAGGCTTTGCACTGCTGGGTTTAAGCCTGATGCTTCAACTCCATGGATCGCAAACGCCCATCATTGATGTCATCACATGGCTTGGCCTGCTCAGCGTAGAAATGTTGCTGGCAGCCCTGCTCTGCACGACATTGAACGCCAAGAAAAATCCGCCGCGCCGGAAATAGCATCAACGACTGCAGACATCTCGTAGCGACTGCCCCTGCTCTTTGGAGAAAAGAGCCAGTTTGGGCGTCCCGATCCTTTGGGAAAGATAGATGCCGGTGTGGCCGGACACGAGATAGGCGATGAAACACCCAGTCGCGTAATAAATCACATCGGTCGCGCCGAAGAGCTCCACCGCCATGAATGTACAGGCGAGAGGTGTATTGGCCGCCCCTGCAAACACGGCGACGAACCCCACCCCTGCAAGAAGATCAACCGGCACACCCAAAAAAGGGGACAATGCGTTTCCCAAGCCCGCCCCGATGAAAAAGAGGGGCGTCACTTCTCCGCCTTTAAAGCCGGTTGCCAATGCGACAAGAGTGAAGACCAATTTCCAGAGCCAGCTCCAGGGATAATATCCAGCTCCAAAGAAGTTCAGAATGCTCGCCCCGCCCTCCACATGTGAGACAGTACCGAGGCCAAGGTAGTCCCGCGTTCCGAGTATCCAGACCAGAAGCAACGTCAGCACGCCACCAATCGCAGGCCGTATCCAGGCTGATGGGCAAAGGCGCTGGAAGACGCCTGCCAGGCGATGAACACCGTCCGCAAACGCCCGGCTTGCGAGACCGAAACACACGGCAGCAAAACCGACCTTCACCAGCAAAATGGCGTTGACGTGAAACATCGAACCGTCTGCCGCCGCGATCCCCCGAAAGCCGACATGATAAACGGCATGATGGATACCCCACGCATGACACGTCCAGTCTGCGACAATCGAGGCCACCGCGACCGGCAGCAGAGCCGCATAATCAAGCCGGCCGAGCGTCAGAACTTCCAGTCCGAAAACAGCCCCCGCAACAGGCGTTCCGAAAACGGCACCAAAACCTGCGGCAATCCCCGCCATGAGCAACAGGCGCATGTCCTGCACATGCAGCCGGAACAGGCGCCCAATTGCAGCAGCAAAGCTTCCTCCGATCTGAACGGCCGTTCCTTCCCGACCGACAGATGCGCCGAAAAGATGACTGACAACCGTTCCAAACAAAACCAAAGGCGCCATGCGGAAAGGGACGCCACCGCCCGGCTTATGAATTTCATCAATAATCAGGTTATTGCCTGCGGCTGATTTCCCGCCGAACCACTGATACAGCAGCGCAACGCCCACTCCGGCCAGCGGAAGGCCAAAGATCAGCCAAGGGGTCTCAAACCGTATATCCGTGGCCTGGTCCAACAACCAGAGAAACAGGGCACAAACAGATCCGACACTTCCGCCCAGCAGCAGAAGCAGAAAGCCCCATCGCAATGTCGTCACAGCCACGCGGGGGAAATTATGGAAAGCAAGCATCGGACGCAATTCTCCTGTCATGCTTCTGAAGAAGCGAATTTGACAGGAATCATCAGCATCTCGCGGAGGAGAGCGGTTCGACCAGTATGGTCAGGCAGAATCCATTGCCATTGTCGAAATGCTAGCGTTCAAAGCCAGCGCTGTCATCCTCGCAATACAAAAAACGGCCCTCCCTGTTTCCAGGAAGAGCCGTCCTTCTCTCAAATGCGTATTGCCGCCAGATCAGAACCCGACAGAGATATTCCCCGTCACACTAAAGCGCGGATAAAGGTAATAGGTCGGCGTTCCGCTGGAACTGATCGTGCTGCCATAAACACCCTTGGCTGTCTTGGCATTGGACACGAGGCTGTAGGCGCCAGTCCGGACGAAATCGCCGCCCAGATTGCTGAAATTCAGCTGGAACTTCGGTGCCTTGAACCGGCCGTAGGAGTTGAAGCGATAACCCAGTGACAGATTATCCGTCAGATACCCTGGGATTTTCTCGTCGTTCATGAACGTCGAATATTGGGACGATACGTAGCTGACGCTGCCATTCGCAAAGAAATGACCGTCATCATACGTCAGGCCCGCACTCGCATGCACATGCGGAGACTGAACGGCCGTCTTACCCTTGGTCGGCAGCAGATCACTGACCGTCCGGCCATTCAGCGTACCGGTCGTGAGGATATTGGAATCCATCGTCGCGTTCAGATACTCGACGGAAACATACGGGCTGAGATGGTGCCACGGATGTGCCGAGATCATGAAGTCCACACCACGCGCGGTCTGGTTACCCGCGTTAATGGTGGAACTGATGGCCTGATTGTTGATGTAAACGCTTGTGGACAGCAGACGGTTGGTGATGGAGTAGTTGAACAGCTCCAGATCCGTCATGAAGTAGTCATTGTCGAAGCGCCAGCCGAGTTCTTCCTTGATCGAATACTGCGGCTTTGGATTGTACGGATTGCCAACATAGCCACCCGTCTGTGCATCATAGACCTGACCAAGCGATCCCGGGTCCGGCATGCGGAAGTCGCCTTCGGCATTCACATAGATCAGATTGTGCTGATCAATCCGATAGCTGATGCCAACCTGCGGCAAAGGCACAACCTGGTTCTGCTCGCTGCGCGGCGTTGACGATGCACCATTGACCGTCCAGCGATTGATCATGGCAACCTTGATGCCGCCATTCAGCGTCAGGCGATCATGCAGGAACTTGGCCGTATTCTGGAAGAACAGCGAATGGATCTTCCAGCCAGCATCCCCCTGGTACGGCATATAGCGCGTTCCATTCACGTACAGCCCCTTGGAGGTGTTATACGGGAAGTGCTGTGAGCCATTGGTCTGCAACACGGAATACATGTTGTTAACCTGGTTATCCTGATAATCGAACCAGTACCCCAGCTCCATATGGTCCCAGCTCACCGGGTCATAGTTCAGCTTCGCCACTGTTCCGGCGTGCGGGCGATAAACGCTGTAGTAGGAGGCCGCAGGCACACTGCCGGAAACGGGCGTTCCGCCTTGGCCAATGGTCGCATTGCGACCAGCCCCGTTAAAGAGGCTTCCGTTATAGGTGTAGCCACCGTTGTAGACGTAATACGGCTTGAAATCGAAAGAGAACTTAGCCGGAAGATGAATGTGGACAGGCAGCGTCACAAACACCTGATCCCACATATTGCCGTTCAGCATGCCGTATTTTGACGGGTTCGACGGGTCATAGGTGGAGGAGTAGTTATACGTCCCGATCCCGTCTTTCTTGTCATGGAACTGCTTTGCCGTTGGCTTGAGCGGCTCCATCGTGAACTGGTGGTTCCACGAGACAAAGAGATTGACGGAAGAACCGTCCTCAAAGTCCTTTGCAGCACCAAAATCAAGGTGACGACGCTCGTTCGTCCCTGGGCCATTCCAGTTACGAGCATGCGTGTGGGAGAAGGACGCAAACGTGCGGATGCCGGAATTGCCGATGTCGCCGCTCTCAACACGGAGGAACTCACGGGACATGTTGTTTGTGCCGTACGAGAAATCCATCAGGCCGCCGAACTTATGCGACGGCGTCATGGTCTGGGAGTCCATAATACCAGCGGCGGCGGACGTTACCGGCAGATCAATGGCAGACGATCCCGGCGTGACGGAGATCATGTTGACGTTTTCAGTGTCGACGTTCTGGTTCAGGTAATACGCTGTTGCGACCGGCACGCCATTCAACAGGATACCCATGTCTGAATCGGTCAGGCTGCGGCTGTTGATCTTGCCGCCAAGAATGCCAGAGCTATCAACAGTCGAAACCGTGACGCTGGGCAGGTTCTTGATCATGTCTAGCGCAGTGCTGGCCGGACTCTGCATCTCAATATACTGACGCGTGACGGTCTGAACGGAGTGCGATGCCATTTCGTGACGCATCATGCCCCCGCCGCCATTCAGCGCCTGACGGGAAACATGAACGGAAATCGCTTCCGCATCCTTGGCATCAACAGCCGTGCGATGATGGATGGGGGCCGCATGAGGATGAACTGGTGCAGCATGCTTACCCCGAGCCTGTGAGACCGCAGCATAGGCTGCTGCATCACAAAATACTCCGGCCAGCACAGTTGCTGTCAGCAGTGTGAGACGTCTGGCACCAAAATTCATCTTCACGCGATCCTAGATATGTCGTTTGCAGCGCAGAAAATATTCATAACGCCAAGCAAAACAAGTTAGACGAAGAACTTCCCGAACCTATATTTTAAAGTTTATTCTGGTTTTTTGTTTCGTGTGTCTTTTAAATCACACATATGCACATATTGTATTTCAAGTTATTAATTTATACAGAAGTAAAT
>NZ_JBDOBO010000092.1:0-8540 GCF_047723935.1 Gluconobacter sp. | reverse complement strand
ACTTTAATGTACCAGAAATTTTCTATGAAAAAGCAATTAACGAAACTTTTTATACTTCTCGCGCACAACGAATTTTTTTTATGAAGCACACTCTGTCAGCTTCAGTGATGTCGAAACCGACACTCACACCAGCGATGACGCTGAGCAGAAGGATATACTTCAAATGACCAAAATCAGCAAAGCAGACATGCGCCGCGCGATGGAAAACAGTCGTCAAAAGCTCAAAGGGCACACACTCTCAGAGATTTTGGACAGGAACTTTGCCGTCATTGAAGACATCATCGGTCAACGTGCTGACTGGGCCATTGTCAGCGACGCGCTGGCAGCTCTCGGGATCACAGACTCAGACGGTAATGCTTATGCTGAGACGACGATCAGACAAAATTGGTACAGGGTCCGTCAGAGACGCCAGAACGCAATAAAGCGAAACGCTGATACTCTCAAAGCGAACAAGACACCACGTCCCGATCCGCAGGCGCAGCAGGAGAGTCGGCCTGCAGAGCAAAAAAATTTCTCAGAAGATCATCCACAACATTCTGAAGATCTCAGCAAACCAAAATCGCTGTTCAATCAAAGAAAATCGATACTCAATAACAGATAAAATAAATCTCAAAATTTGGAAATCCCGCCACAAACTCAGACGCTACGGTGATCCATCATGAGTGCGAATTCTGACAAGGGGCACGTCGCGCAGGAAGATATTCTCGCGATCCTCAGTGTTATTCTTGAAACACTACGAATTCAGGACAAAAAACTTGAACTCCTTCTAAATGCTTTGAGCGCTCCCGAAAAAGACGAGCAACTCCTCCCGGACACGCTGCAATCTCTTACGACCGTTCTGAAAGCTTATGATGCAGCACTCGCTGCAAATAATCAGTTGATATCAGCGTTTCCGGAGGTCATGAGCCGCGCGATCAGTCAGGCGTTCGAAAACCACGTTGTGGATGGTTTCTGAAATGATGACGTATCGCACAGGCATCGCAGACCGGCCATCGGATGCTTCTTTTATGATTGCACATCTGAAAGAGCCGACTGTCTCAATCAGCGAGGCCTGTCAGGCTGCATATTATATAGGTGTCGATACAGGACAGGGCGCCACGATCAGCGAGACCGTGGCGCGCCTGGGTTCGACAGTCCATCCGCGCGTGCAGAAGGGACTGGGCCTACGACCAGGTCATCCCGTCACGGATCTTGAACTTGCGAATGTCATGAGCGGACGACGTGCGGATGGAAACCGTGTTCCAGGCAAGCAAATTCAGAAAACGACAGCCAGCATAGCTTCGGTGCTTGAACTGTCGCCAAGCAGTCTTCCTGACGCGCTCACATTAAAACGCATCTCTGGAGTTCTGCGAAAAAAAATCCCCAGAACGCAGAAAGCTCTTCTCCGACAACAGGCCGCGGCAAAGCGGTTGTTTGCACTGTACGGGCTTCCGTCCGATCAGAAGGCAGGACCGGATCTTCTGCGACGTTTTGGAGACGGTTTTGACTATAATGGCCTCTCCATAAACCGGGATCGGTTCTTAAAATCTTTAGGACACAAACATGAGTCAGTTGGTTATATCGATCTGACTTTTTCAGCCGATAAATCCCTTTCGGTTGCATGGGCGTTTGCAAGAACACCGGCGGAACGCGCCTGTCTCTTGCAGGCGCATCAGGATGCTGTGTCGCGTGTCATGCGTGATGTCGAGGTAACAATCGGACGCGCGCGGCGTGGCAAGGCGGGACGTGATGGGTATGACTATGGCGCCATCGCATGGTTCGGGTTCCTGCACTATACGGCGCGACCAACGGTTTATGTCCCTGAAAACGGTCAGGACAATAGCCTACAGACGCATCTGATGACGGTCCGAATACCCGGTGATCCTCAGTTACACACGCACTGCGTTATTCCGAACTTCGTTTTCACGAAATCAGGGCATGTCGGCGGTCTTGATCTTGCGCGTCTCCAGGGACGCGTCAAAGAGATCGGGGCGCTCTATCAGGCCTATGTCGCAGACAATCTTCGACAGAATGGTGCAGAAGTCGCCCTCAATCAGAAAACCGGAGCGGCTCAGCTGGTGCAAGTGCCAGAGGAAGTTCGCACAGCGTTTTCAAAAAGAACACGCCAGGGAGAGGATGCAGCCCAGGACTATGCCCGACAACAGAATGTCGACTGGTCCCGTCTTGATGCTGATCAGAAAATACGTTTCCTGAAGCACGGGACACAGGGAAACCCGCGACAACCCAAGACAGACGATCTGGCAGATCGGGATGCATGGCAGCAGACGATGACTCAACTGGGATGGACGGTTCCTGATTTTCTAACCGGACACGACACGGGGACATTACACGATCCAGCGTCCCGGCTTGACGCAGCTCACCGCCTGACCTGTGCGTTTCTTGAAGATCCTTTCCAAAAAAGCGCCGTTGTGGACGGATCAATTATTCGACTTTGTGCAGCACGCGCCTTGATTGATGTCGGCATCGACACCTCCGCAGACATCGATACGGTCGTTTCTATGGTCCGCGAGAACCCGGTCACGATCGACGGTATTCGGACTGAAGTTCTTTCCATAGTTAATGAAGACCGCCGAGAAGATCCGCGCCTGCGCATCACCACAAGACTTCACGCAGATCACGAGGATGAGGTTATCGATCGCGCCCGTACAGCCGCAAACAATCATTCTGGCGCTTTAAGCGAGGCTGAAATCGATCTCGCGATCGCTGCTGGTGGTCTTAATTTCCGGGGTAAGCATGGAAGAGATCAGCGCCAGGCCATGAGCACACTGGGCACCCAGGGGCGTCTGGCTGTACTCATTGGCGTTGCCGGCTCCGGAAAAACGACATTGCTCACCCCCCTTGTACATGCCTGGACGCAAAGCGGTCATACGGTTTGGGGAACGGCCGTAGCCTGGAGACAGGCCGACGATCTTATTGGTGCAGGTATCGCTCAGAACCGCCTTGTCGCGACCCATCCTCTTCTTTGTGGGATAAAGAACGGCAATATTCGACTGGATTCCCGATCAGTCCTGATTGTTGACGAACTGAGTCTGCTGAGTACGGTACAGCTTCTGGCGCTGCTCCGCGCCCAGGCTATGACGCGCTGCAGGCTGGTGATGATTGGGGATGCCCGACAATGCCAGTCCGTCGATGCAGGACCGACCGTTGGCCTGCTTCAGCGCGCATTGGGAAAAGAAAAAATCCCGGAATTACTCTCCAGTGTGCGACAGCAGACAGAGACTGAACGGGCCACAGCTCTGCTTTTTCGCCATGGCGGAGCATTGGAAGCACTGCGCCGAAAATTTGAAGATGGGTCTCTTCTCTTTGCGGACGGCGACGACCATCAGGTCGCTGAACACATCGCCGATCTCTGGCTGCAACGGCATATTGTCTTAAAAAAGGAGACACAAAACACACTGACAGTCAGCGCGCCAACGAACGCTGATGCCCGTACGATCGCTTCTGTAATCCGCGACCGGAGGCGCTCTATTGGCGAGCTCGACAAAGACCTTGTGATCCTCAAAGCGATGGATCAGCACGGGACGCCCTACGATCTCCCTTTGGCACGTGGCGACAGGGTTCGTCTTTTCAAGAGAACAAATGCAAAACGCGATGATGGTAAGCGCGGGATCATCGGCAATAATGGCAGTGTGCTGGAAGTGCTCGATTACAGATACGGCGGTCTCTATCTCAGAAACAGTCATGGCACTTGTGGCTGGGTCGACCTGGAAACTCTGGTAAGCCCGCAAGACGACCGGGTTCTTCTGGGATATGGCGATGTCCTGACAATCGATGCATCGCAGGGACTGACATCGACCGAACATATCCTGGCCATGCCACGGGGATCGGGACATCTTGACGCTCATCGCGCCTATGTAGGCGCGAGCCGACATCGCTTCAGGAACTGGATCGTGACGTCTGAGCGCGCTGAGCGACGAAATATCATGTCACAACACGGCATGGGGAGCAGGCAATCCATCGGCCGCGACGACATCCTGACAGCCATGGCCGATAATCTGGACCGACGCGACCAGAGGCTGTCCGCCCTTTCCTTACTGGAAGACGCCAGAACACTCCGCGCGGATACTTTAAAGAATTTTCATAAAACACTGCTTCAGGCCGAACGGCGCAATACCCCCTCCTCCCTTAAACTGCGGTTGAAACAGGCGCATCAGAAGCAGATCCTGCAGGGCAGTTCGTCTCTCAAGCCTGTAGTAGAACGCCTGAGGTTCCCCTTGCCTGAAATCGGCTTCCGATCAAAAGACATGACCGGAAATCTGAAAACATCCCTTCGAACACAGACCTACATCGCCATCGCAAAAAACAGTGCCTGGTTCGAGAAGTTACATCGACGTCGACGTAGACGCGAGGCTGTCGCCGAAGCGCTTCAACGAACCGGCCTGTCAGATAACCCTCAGTGGCATTGCATTGCCCGCGATGTCTCGCCTGAAGACCTCGATCTGACAGCGGATGCGGAATATCGTGCTCTTTTGTCACGCGGGAAAAAGGATGGAAACGGTCTCTGGATTGATGCCGATGCACTCCGATCGATTCAAAATAGACTTCTCAGACAAGGACGGGATGCAAGGCGCCTGAAACCCTGTGGTCTGAAATACGCGACAGCGCAGGTTGAGCGATTATTTGACCTGACAGCGCGTCATCTGGACAGACCAGGAGCAGACAATCCGGCAAGTTCCCTCGCCCTGCTTCTGTCTTCGCCTGCGCGCCAGCCGTTTAGCGCTGCGGCAACACTTGTTGCCGATCTTCAGGAGATGGGGATGACAATCTCCCGCGATCCGACATCCGTCGCCAATCGTATCTATCTTGACCAGAGGCATGTTGCACAGGCGCTCTCGAGATACGATGTAAAGACAGTAACAGCTGTTTGCGATCGACTTTTGCTGGTTCACGATTTCACAACGAGAAGAGCGCGCTCAACGCCAAGCCCAGCACTGAAAAGAGAAAATCGGAAGAATAGTCCGGCCATGAGGCGAGCGCGCAGGGAACAGAAAGACAGAGAGCGAGACTGAACAATGATCCGAAAACGACCAGGCCGCCCCCGTCACAAAGTTCCCGCGCCAATTCCTCCGCTTGAACTGCCGATGTCGTTGCCCGCAGAGAGCATGAATTTGAGACTGCAGGCCGTTCTTCTTGAAGCCGCATACGCGTTTGCTTCGGACCTCAAGGCAGGACCGGAAAAGAACCGGCAGGTCACGGAAGTCATCCCGCCTCGGACGAAGGTCAGAACATATTTTTATGGACGTCTGCGTCTCATGAAAATGCAGCGGGAGATGAATTTCCTGACCAAAACCCTGACTGATCCTGACCATCGTGTTTTTGGAGATTTTTGCTCACTCGCGCAAAAATCTCTTCCTGAGCTGAATTCATGCCTGAGTGCAGCAATGGCCAGACGAAAAACGGCAGCGCAATCCGGACCTCAGGACGACAGGAAACTGGCGGCTTTAGGAGAACATATCCGTCTGCAAGCACTGACATCGGCGATTAAAACGCTCAGCAGGAAGCTTGCCGTAGTAGATGAGGACCGACTTTTCGAGAACTATAATCTCTTCTGGCGTCCGCTTCTGCAAGACGCATGCGCGGTTATCGGATTTTCAGTTCACGTCGCAATTCGTCTTCGTCTTTTTCATCCTGAACAACCTCCCAGATGGGGAAGACTGGCATTTCTTTTCGATCTCAGTCGAGCTGTAGAACGTGGACACTTACCACCTGCTGCCCGGCTCATAGACGGATCTGCACCCGCTGCAAGACACGCTCAGGATGCATATGTTTGTATCCGAAATGGAAGAGCGGGTGCGCCTGAGACAAGTACCTGTCGAACCAGATTTATGCTTTTGAAACATCATTTCCACTCCGTTGGACATATTCTGGGAGCGATGAATATTCTGTCCTCAGCTGTCGAAGATCCATCAACAGGAGCAAGAGCCGACTGGCCAGAGACTAAGGAAGATCTGGGTTATCGCGACATTCGGGCCGGACACACGATCCTGCACCATACAGACTGGGACGACCTGACCACAGGCACCATTGCTCTGGCGTTAGCATTGCAAAACGAACTCACCGTCAAGCAACAAACGACACCATCCCCTGAACCTATCTTACGCCTGCGTGAACTCGTTCTCATCAAAAGCGATATCAAAGCTGCACAGCTTCGGAGAGGACACCGTTTTATGCCTAAGTATCGAAAAAAATGGCGTCCCATCAGTCCTTTGACGGGTATTGCGTTTGAGCCAGAGCCTCTTTTTGGTCCGAAAATCCCAGAAGATTTCGATTCTTCGACCTGGATCACTACCTCTGCTTTCTTTTGTCAGGCCTCCCCATCCTATCGTGAAAATGATCTTTTCCCAACATCGCTGGCTGCCATGGGGCAGCAGCAGACAGAAGAGGCCATTGATCATGATGCAGAGGAGGGGGCCACCTGCATAATAACTTTTTCCGAAGTGCCCGAGGTTTTTCTTGATATCTTCAGGAAATATATCCCTCCCAATCAAAAGTAAGGCAGCATCAAAAAAGGATACTGGAGCGCGCCTGATCAGCAACATTCGGACCTCACGCGCAACCATCCTTTTTTTTGTGACCTTGGATCACACCTGTAGACATTCATTAAAATTATTTAATATTTTAGCGACAACGAATTTTTTTCTCTCATACTGACGAGCGATGAATGAAGCACCGTTGTCGGAGCTTCATTATGTCCTTGTCATTTTCTTCAGAACCATCGCGCAAAACGCCTGAGCAGGATCATGAGCCCTCAGTCGCCCTGATTATTCTTGTCCGTTTTTTAGCCCGCGAAGCAGCCCGACAATGCTATGAAGATCCGGCTGCTCATTCTCTGACCAAGATCACGTCACCCTCAAAAAAGAAAAACCCGCCATGAAAGTTGCTCTTTATGCGCGTTACTCCTCGGACAACCAGCGGGATGCGTCCATTGAGGATCAACTCCGGGCCTGTCGCGGTTATGCGGACACACAGGGCTGGACGATCGTTGACAGTTACAGCGACCGGGCAATTTCTGGGGCTTCCTTGATCCGTCCTGGTATCCAGGAACTCATCGCAGATGCCAATTCGGGTCGCTTCCAGATCCTCCTGACAGAAGCCATGGATCGCCTGTCCCGCGATCAGGAAGATATCGCCGGTCTGTTCAAACGCATGAGCTTTGCAGGGATAAAGATCGTCACGCTCTCAGAGGGTGAGATCAATCACCTGCACATTGGCCTGACCGGCACGATGAATGCGCTCTATCTCAAGGAACTGGCCAACAAGACCCGTCGGGGTCTGCGTGGCCGCGTCGAACTGGGCAAATCCGGTGGCGGCCTGTGCTACGGGTATGATGTTGTCAAACAGCGCGACAGTCATGGCGAACCGATTTGCGGCGAGCGCAGCATTAATGACGAGCAGGCCCAGATCGTCCGCCGGATCTTTCGGGACTATGCTGACGGCAAATCCCCCAAATCCATCGCCCTGTCTCTGAATACCGAAGGCCGTCGCGGCCCTCTGTCCGGGGCCTGGAGTCCGTCAACGATCAATGGCAACCGCGAACGCGGCACCGGCATCCTCAACAACGAACTCTATATCGGCCGACTGGTCTGGAACCGCCTGCGCTACATCAAGGACCCGAGCACCGGGAAACGCGTCTCCCGCCTCAACCCTGAATCCGAATGGGTTCTTCAGGACGTGCCTGATCTGCGGATTATCGAGCAGGATCTCTGGGATGCGGTCAAAGCCCGCCAGAGCAAAACAACCTGGTCCCAGAAATCCCGCGGCACCGGCACCCATCCCCTCAACGCCCTGCAACGTCCGACACATCTTCTGACGGGCCTGATCAAATGCGGCTGTTGCAGCGGTGGGTTTTCGATGATCTCGAAACACCACCTCGGCTGCTCGACAGCCCGGAACAAGGGCACCTGTGAAAACCGCCTGACAATCCGAAGGGATGTTCTGGAAAAATCCGTTCTCAATGGTCTGCGGACCCAGATGATGGATCCCAAACTCTTTAGGGAATTCTGTGAGGCGTTCACCCGTGAGGTCAACCGTCTGCGCATGGAGAACGGGGCGGATCTGGTCGCTCTGAAATCCGAACTTCCTAAAATCGAGCGCGAACTCGACAAGGCCGTGCAAGCGATCCTCGACGGCTTTGCCAGCCCTGCTCTCAAGACACGCATGGAGCAACTCGAAGATCGCAAAGCGGAGATTGAGGGACGACTGGCCGACGCGCCTTCCCCGCCGCCTCTGCTGCATCCCAACATGGCGGAGCTCTATCGCCAGAAAATCGCGTCTCTTCACGACAGCCTCCAGAACGAAGCTACCGGGGCGCAGGCGGTAGAAGCGATCCGTTCTCTGATCACGCGGATCAGACTCATTCCTGAGAGCGGAGAACTAGCGATTTTCCTTGAGGGTGATCTGGCTGCAATGCTGGGCTTTGCGTCGAACAGAAAAAGCGCCGAGCGTCACCCGGACGCTGGCGTTCTTGATCGGTTCTTAGTGCAGGATTCAGTGGTTGCGGGGGCAGGATTTGAACCTGCGGCCTTCAGGTTATGAGCCTG
>NZ_JBDOBO010000091.1:0-8584 GCF_047723935.1 Gluconobacter sp. | reverse complement strand
CTTGCTGTCAAGCTGCCACAGGACGCGCTCCATCTGCCGATCAAGGGTTTCGACGACGTCAGGTAGAAGGCCGAGCGTACCATTCCTGTGTCGCTCCTCATTTGTGAAGGCAGTTTCGCGGTTGTGAACCGCGTCCAGAAGGGGAGGGAGTGAAGATGCAGTGCGATCGGACGTCATGTCTGTCTCCATTCATTGATGAACAGACAATGGATGTGCGTTGATGGTGCTGGTAGTCGCATAAAAGGAATTGTATCTGTGTATAAAATGCAAAGATGGCCCCTCAATGCACGATGACGCCGGTGACCTGAGATTTTTCGTACTTCTCGTTGAAGCGGGAAATCTGACTGCAGTCGCGCGTCACCTCAACGTTTCGGCAGGAGCTTCCAGTCGAAGACTGGCTCGGCTGGAGGAGCGGCTTGGCGTACGTCTGGTCACAAGGACATCAAGACGCTTCGACCTGACGGACGAGGGACAGACGTTTTATGAGCGTGCTGCAGAGATCATGACTGATATTGAAGCAGCCGAAGCCGAGATCTCCGCCAATCAAAAAGAGCTTCGTGGTGTTCTGAGGATTGGAGCACCACTTGAACTGGGACGTCGCCGTTTGGCTGATTTTGTCAGCGAATTCGCCGATCGTTTCCCGAAGCTGCGCGTCCATCTTCTTCTGTCGGATGAAGGGCTGGATGTTGTTAATAGTCGCCTTGACCTGGCCATTCGGATTGGCATGCCGAATGAAACGGGGGTTGTTGCGACAAAAATCATGAGCAGTGAACGAGTCATCTGCGCTGCTCCAGCCTATCTTAAGAAATTTGGCATGCCTGCCACTCCTGCCGAATTAAATCGGCATCGCTGTATTTGCCTGATGCGTGGGCATGAGCTGGGAATGCTCGACCGATGGCGGCTGTCTCGTGAAGGAGAAGATCAGGTCGTTGAGGTAACGCCGCATCTATCGACGACGAGCGGCGAAGTGGTGCATGATTGGGCACTCAAGGGTAAAGGCATCGTGTTCAAAGTCTTGTGGGACGTCGGCGACGACCTGCAATGCGGCAGGTTGGTCCGTCTTTTACCGGAGTACCAAGGGGAGACGATCGGATTGTTTGCAACGATGCCAAGTCGACGTAACGTGCCTCTGCGCGTTCGAACTTTTCTCGACAATTTAAGAGATTTTCTGGCGCATCGACCGTCATGGCATTAGTGAAAATAATTAATATGTATGATCGGATTTTTGTAATTATTAATAGAAATTACGGATAATATACTCAATATTATATTCTAATTATTGTTTCCTATAGCCAGAAGAATTTGATAGAAATTGGCGCTTGGTCCAGTCAATTCCGTTTCAAGGGTGGCAAGCGAGATGCTGGCTCGAGGTGAGGGGCCGGAGATGGGATGGAATGTTGCGCCATCAGCATGAATTTGTCGTAGGTAAGCCGGAACGACTGCTACACCCAGTCCCGCCGCAACCATTGGAATTGTTGCGGTGATCTGAGGGGCTGCTTGTCCGAAACGCGGAGTAAAACCGCCTTGTTGACAGGCTGAGATAATAGCATCGTAGAAACCGGGGCCGAGTGAGCGATCAAAAATAAGAAATGGTTCTTTGGCGACGTCGATTAATTTGAGCGTGTGGCGCTTGGAAAGTGGATGGCCTTTTGGAATGGCGATCAGGGTTGGTTCATCAAAGAGAGGATGGAGTACGATTTCCGGATCTGGCGCTGGCGGGCGTACAATGGCGAGATCGACCCGGCGCTCTCGTAAAGCCTCACAGAGAGCGGGAGTGTTACTCTCTTCGAGTGTGATTACAATATCGGGCCACTGCTCTCGAAATGCTCGTATGGCTTTAGGTATTAGAGGTAACAGCGCGACGGCTCCAGCCATCCCTATTCTAAGACGCCCTTGTTCGCCAAGAGATAATCCTTTGGCCAGAAGGTGAAATTGATGTTCAAGGCGCAGAATTGTCTGGGCTTTTTCAAAAAGCTGCTCCCCAAAATCCGTCAAGACAGCTCCACGTCTAGACCGGATAAAGAGTTGCACTCCTAGCTCTGTTTCTAGGGATTTAATCTGCTGGCTGAGAGGGGGCTGCTCGATATGGAGCACCTCTGCGGCTTTTGTGAAGCTGCCATGCTCTGCGATGGCCACGAAATAGCGTAGATGGCGAAGATCCATGTATCCATATGATATACATATGACAATCAGTCAAAATATATATTGGACGTTTAAAAGAGGGGCATCCATCTTGGGGGAAGAATTTTTATTGGAGATACTGAGTTATGGCTTTCACTGTTGGGCATTATCTCGCTGAACGGCTGACACAAATCGGTCTGAAGCATCATTTTGCTGTTGCTGGTGACTATAATCTGATTCTGCTTGATCAACTGATTGAGCATGGCGGTATGAAGCAGATCTATGACTGCAATGAGTTGAATTGCAGCTTCGCGGCGGAAGGTTATGCGCGCGAAAATGGTGCTGCTGCTGCTGTGGTGACGTTTAGTGTCGGTGCAATTTCAGCAATGAATGGCCTGGGTGGGGCTTATGCTGAAAATCTTCCCGTCATTCTGATTTCTGGTGCGCCGAACTCTAATGATCATGGGTCGGGCCATGTCCTGCACCACACGATCGGCACGACAGATTATAATTATCAAATGGAGATGGTGAAGCACGTTACGTGTGCGGCTGAGAGCATCACCTCGGCAGACACTGCACCTGCAAAAATCGATCACGTCATTCGGACCGCACTGCGCGAAAAAAAGCCCGCTTATTTAGAAATTGCTTGTAACGTTGCGAGCCAGCCTTGTGTGCGCCCAGGTCCGGTTTCGTCGCTTCTGTCTCACCTGAAGGCAGACGAAGTCAGCCTCAAAGCTGCGCTCGAAGAAAGTCTCGCGTTTCTTGAAAAAGCCCAGAATGTTGTCATTCTTGTCGGGAGCAAGCTGCGCTCTTGTGAGGCGCTGACTGAAACAGTGGCTCTTGCAGACAAGCTCGGTTGTGCCGTGACTGTTATGGCTGCGGCCAAGAGCTTCTTCTCTGAGGCGCATCCGGGTTTCCGCGGAGTTTATTGGGGGGAGGTCAGCAGCCCTGGCGTTGAAGATGTCATCAAGAGCGCTGACGCTGTTATCACTCTGGCCCCGGTCTGGAATGATTATTCGACTGTCGGTTGGCGGGATTCCGTGCGTGGAGAGCATGTGCTTGAAGTGGACCCGGGTCGTGTCACGGTGAGCGGTAAGACTTTTGAAGGTTTCCGTTTGAAGGAATTTGTGGCTGCTCTGACAGAGCGGGTGTCCAGTAAGCCTGCCTCTCTGGTGAAGCCGTATACTCCCGTTGCGTTGCCAGTTGCTGACGCTGCCAAGCCGCTCACTAATGATGAGATGACCCGTCAGATCAATGCGTTGGTCGATGGAAACACGACGTTATACGCCGAGACTGGTGATTCCTGGTTCAATGCAACGCGTATGCATCTGCCTGAGGGTGCCAAAGTTGAGTCGGAAATGCAGTGGGGACATATCGGTTGGTCTGTGCCGTCCATTTTCGGTAATGCCCTGGCTGCTCCTGAGCGTCAGCATGTTCTGATGGTTGGTGATGGCTCGTTCCAGCTGACGGCACAGGAAGTGGCGCAAATGGTTCGCTATGAACTGCCGGTTATCATCTTCCTCATCAATAATTTTGGTTACGTCATTGAGATCAAAATTCATGATGGCCCCTATAATTATATCCAGAACTGGGACTATGCCGCTCTGATGCAGGTCTTCAACCAGGGTGTTCCGGGCGTAGAAAGTGGTAAATACGGACTGGGCCTGCACGCTACGACAGGTGAAGAACTGGCTGATGCCATTGAAAAGGCAAAGAAAAATACTCGTGGACCAACATTGATCGAATGTAAGCTTGATCAGACAGATTGCACCGAAACGCTCGTGCAGTGGGGCAAATTTGTTGCAGCAGCCAATTCCCGTAAGCCTGCCTGAAAATAAGTAATTTTATTCGTGCATGTGCCTTCTTTTAAAAACAGGAAGGTACATGCACAAACATGTCTAGGAGAATAAATAACAGATCGTTTTAAAATAAAAATTTATGACGAAAAATACAAGAATGGGAGTATATATTATATTTAGTTAAGAAATTCTATTTTGTGAAGTGAGTGTTTCTTATGCACATATCACGCTCTACCAGCCCTCGGATCGGAAGGCGCGGGTTGCTTTTGGGTATGTCGTCTCTCAGTGCCCTCTTTTGTGTTCAAACATCTCGCGCTGCGCCATTGCGTGGTGGAATGTTGCGTTCCGGAATGCTGCATCAGAAGTTCATGTCGGTCTCATCTCTTTTGGTGCCGCATAAGCTCAATGAAACTATCGGAATGAGAACAGCAGATGCAATGATCGCGACTGTTCCTGATTTTCCTGAACATTTAGAGCAGCTAGCATCGTTCATTGAGGCTAAAAAGCCCGCTGATGTTGAAGAGCTTATGGAAGCTTTAGCAGATGTTTCTTTGAAAAATGCCGCTCAAAGCATCATTGAATCTTGGTATACTGGTGCAGTTCAGGGGGTATCCACTATTTCCGTCATTTCTTATGAAGAGGCTTTGATGTTCAAAGTCACGTCTGATGTGATGACGATACCCTCTTATGCTATTTCTGGGCCCAATGGCTGGACGGCGGACGCTCCGCCTCTTTCTCAACTTCCGATTTTTTGAAGCTGATATAGGAGCGCGCTGAAATGGTAAATGAGACAAAATATGACGTCGTTGTCGTCGGAACAGGCGTTGTTGGGTGTTTGATCGCCGAACAAGCTCTAGATGCTGGTTTGTCAGTGCTTATGTTGGAGGCTGGGCCCAGGGTTGACCGACAGACCATCGTAGAAAATTTTCGAAACCTTCCTCCGTCGTTGCGACATCACTGGGATGCGCCATTTCCTCCGCCACCATGGGCACCAGTTCTCGAAACACGCACGCCTGGCGAAGAAAATGCTTATCTGGATCTGACAGGGCCTAATGCCACGGCTTACCAGCAAGGTTATGTTCGGTATGCTGGCGGAGCGACGTGGCACTGGGCTGGCATTTGTTGGCGAATGACCCCTGACGATATGAAATTAAAAAGCCTCTATGGAGTTGGGCGCGATTGGGCTTTTGATTATGAGACTTTAGAGCCGTATTATGCTCGTGCAGAATATGCTCTAGGCGTTTGCGGTCCAACGGATGCCGCATTGCAATGGCCTCCCAAAACGCCTCGTTCCCGGCCTTATCCCATGGGTCCGTTACCTTTGGGGCCAGGAGAGCAGCGCTTCACCGATGTTATGGCACCACTTGGGTTGCAAAATTTGCCTGCACCGCAGGCGCGCAATAGTGGTGTTAGTTATGATGGACGTCCTGCGTGCTGTGGCAATAATAACTGTTTTCCGGTCTGCCCTATTGCTGCAAAATATGACGCAGCCACGGCACTGCCACGCATTGAGGCCAAAGGCGGAAAGCTTTTAACCAATGCTGTTGCCTATCGCATTGAAGCGGATGACCGTCATAAAATACAGGCTGTCCATTATTATGACCCTCATCGCACATCACATCGCGTAACAGGGCGTGCTTTCGTCATTGCCTGTAATGGCATTGAGACCCCCAAACTTCTGCTCTTGTCCAAAGATGATCGCCATCCAAATGGAATTGCCAACAGTTCCGATCAGGTAGGGCGTAACATGATGGATCAGCCGAAGTTGAAAGCGACTGTTGAAATGAGCGAGCCGCTTTGGACTGGGGTTGGACCTGTACAGGGCAGTAGCATTCTGAACACCAGTCAGGGCGACTTCCGTAGCGAATATGCTGGAGCCATGTTCCGTATGGAAAATATGGCCCGAGGCTCGATTGGTGCAGCAGAAGCGTTAAAAAAAGGTCTGTACGGACGTGCTCTCGATCAGGAAATTCGCCGCCTGTCTGCTTGTACCGGGCTGTTGGTTGTGGAGCATGAGCCTCTTCCGTCTTCCATTAATCGTCTGACGCTGTCGGATAAAAAAGACTGGTTAGGCCTTAATCGCCCGCGGATTTATTATGATGTTGGCGATTATGTGCGGCGTAGTGCGGAACAATATACTATTCCGACACTTAAAAAGATGGCAGCGGCTTTAGGGGCGACAAAGTTCGATCTGAATCCTGAGTTCTTGCATAGTGATCACATCATGGGAGGCTGCATTATGGGAAAAGACCCATCAGACTCAGTTGTCGATGTTGATTGCCGTTCTCACGATCATGAGAATCTCTTTCTTCCTGGCGGGGCAGCAATGACAACCGGCGGGAGTGGAAATAGCACGATTACAATGGCAGCGCTTGCTTTGAAGGCTGCCGATGCAATTGTGGCACAATTCAAGACGGCTTGATCTCATGATACAGCGATCCTTTTTCTACACAGTTACAGTCTGTTATTTTGCTGCCATTGCTCTTTCTGCGACACATCCAGCAAAGGCTGATCCACTTGGAAACCCACAGCGTGGTCAGTATCTGGCAGTTGCTTCAGACTGCGTAGCCTGTCATACGGCGCCCCATGGACAGCCTTTCGCGGGTGGGTTGGCCATGCATACCCCCTTGGGAGTTATGTATTCGACAAACATCACTCCGTCTCTTTCAGCAGGTATTGGTCACTATTCGTTAGAAGATTTCGACAAAGCTGTTCGGCGTGGCGTCAGAAAAGATGGTGCCAACCTGTACCCAGCAATGCCGTACACAGCTTATTCCTATCTGACGGATCAGGACATTGCTGATTTATATGCTTACTTCCAGAAGGAGGTTGCTCCGGTAGATAAAAAAGGACCGGTTACAGCGCTGCCATTTCCGATGAATATCCGGTTCTCCATGTCTTTTTGGAACATGTTGTTCCTGAATGGAAAACCCTATCAGGGTGATGCGACAAAGTCGGCAGAGTGGAACAGGGGAGCTTACCTGGTACAGGGGGCGACGCATTGTGGAACCTGCCATACACATCGTGGGTTCCTGATGCAGGAAGATCTGGCGCACCCGCTGTCGGGAGCCAGTCTTGGAACATGGTACGCACCAAACATTACCCCTGACACAGTCAGTGGTATTGGGAGTTGGAGTGATCAGGATCTTACGGAATATCTCCGCACGGGACGCCTGCATGGCAAAGCACAGGCCGGAGGCGGAATGGGTGAGGCTGTTGAACACAGTTTCTCTCATATGTCTTCTGGTGACCTGAATGCCATTAGCGTTTATTTGCGCAGTTTAAAGCCGGTCAGTGATCCGAATGATCACGCTTCGTCCAGATTTCAGCAAGGCCATGACCTAAATCCGTCAGTCGAGCTGCGGGGGGTAACCCCGATTCTAGATCATAACGACAACACCGCCAGTGGAGCGGCTCTCTTTATGGGGAACTGCGCCTCGTGTCATGGGGCCAGTGCTCAGGGAAGTAAAGATGGTTATTATCCATCCCTTTGGCATAATTCGGTGACAGGCGCGTCTCGTGGCGACAACCTCATTTCAACAATTCTGTATGGTGTCTCTCGATCGGTAGAGGGGCGCCAAGCCTTCATGCCAGGTTTCGGCGGAAAATCGGGAGATGCTGTACAACTGGACGATAGTCAGGTCGCCAGGTTGAGCAATTTTGTTTTCAAAACATATGGTCGACCAGACGTTCAGGTCACACCACAGGATGTTGCGCTTATCAGAAAGGGTGGGCCTGCCTCTCCATTATTGCTGTTGTCCCGAGTTGGCATGGCGGCGGGAGCAATACTGGTTCTGATACTGTGTGCCGTAGTGTTCGTCATAAGACGTCACAAAACAATAAATGTTGTTTAAAAATAGAAAGGATATGAGTATGTTTGAAAAAGTACGTAAGTACACAAAAGTTATGCTGATTATGTTTTTTGCGGGATCTGTGTCTATGTCTTCATTGTCATCTGTCCATGCTCAGGAAGTATCAATTCCGGAACTTCCAAAGCAGGTTGATCCAGACTTGAAAAAGAACATAGTCGGGGTTTGGGAGCTGGTTTCTTATAAGGTTCAGGATAAAGAAACCGGGAAGTTGATTGACGCTATGGGCGCCCATCCGCGTGGTCGCGTTATTTTCACCCCTGACGGTTGGGTTGCGTTTAATCTTGAAGGGAGTGATCGTCAGCCGGCAAAAAATGACGCGGATCGCGCGCATCTCATGAAGACACTCGTTGCCTATATTGGCCGCTATCGTGTGGAAGGTAACCAGTGGGTTACAAGTGTGCAGACAGCATGGGCGCCAGAATGGGTTGGAACAGAGCAGCGTCGTAATATCGTCGTGAAAGGGAATGAAGCTGATGTTCTGACGCCTTGGCGGATTATGCCTAACTGGGATAACGGAAAAATGTCCCGCAGCATTATCCGTTTTAAACGGGTCAATTAATCTGGAAAAGCCGACGACCGTGCTCTGCGCGAAAAAAGGAGCAAGCACCTCGAGGTAGCCCCGTCCGTTCGGATAGTTTTTAGGTTTGAATAAGCTATACTCGTTTGTTGTTATGCCGCCATTTTGACGACGCTGCTGTTGGCCCGCTTTTACGCGGGTTAACCCGGACAAGAGGGCGTCGGCGCGGCATGATAAGGCGCAAACGGCGTGCGTCCCCCCACTGGGGGATGCGG
>NZ_JBDOBO010000090.1:0-8589 GCF_047723935.1 Gluconobacter sp. | reverse complement strand
GCGGGGGACCATGACCAGCCTGTTTCGCCTTACATCAGCCTTGACCCTTTGCGGCGCACTCCTTGCAGGATGCGCCGGACACAAGGAAGACGCGCCAGAACTGACGCCCGAACAGTTCATGGCGAAGGTCCAGGCGGAACCGGGTGTTAAAACCCTCCCGGACGGACTGAGCTACAAGGTTCTGAAGTCCGGCCCCAAAGATGGTGAAAGCCCACATCGTGGCTCCACCATCATGGTGATCTATGAAGGACGCCTGCCAGACGGCGGAATTTTTGACAGCTCTGACCAGCATGGCAGCGGTGCCTACATGGAAATGCCGCTGGATGGCCTGGTTGATGGCTGGCTCGAAGCTCTGCCAATGATGCACGTTGGCGATGAATGGATGCTCTATCTTCCAGCCAAGCTAGGCTACGGGAAGCGCTCCATGGGCATCATTCCGCCCAACAGCCCACTCATCTTCAAGCTCCAGCTTCTGGGCGTCAATAACGGACAGCAGTAAGTCCTGCTGCTTCATTTAAGCCCTGTCAGAGAGGCCTCAAGGCACCTCTGGCAGGCACCAGTGTTTATCGCACCGCGCCTCATAAAGCTCCTGATCTCCCGTTTCGAGAAGATGCCCAGTCTCATGTGTCTTGGCAGTCCACTGAGCTGGCTGATTGCAGACATGGCACCGAGCTTCCAGATGAATGATTTCATCGGCAAACTGCATGAGCCGCGATACAATTTCAAATGGCTCCTGACGATAATCGCTATCCAGGCCGCCGACAGTGACAGTTGCTCCGCGCAATCGGGCCGACTGCAACTCTGCAACGATATCTCCCTCGTAATGAGGTGAGACCATGAACTGCACTTCATCCAGAACAATGTGTGAATAGTCCTCGGAATGAGGCGGCCAGCGCCGCACGGAACGCGCTGCGAAATGTGAGCCATCCCGACTGACCAGCTCGGCACCGTCACGCGTATCGAATCCCGGCTTCAGTGCCAGAACGCGTTCATGCGCAGACGCAGCCTTGATCAGATGCGAGGATTTTCCTGCAAACATTGGCCCCACATACAGTACCAGACGTCCCTTGCCGCTCATGCTTTCTCCTTCTGATGCGCCCATGAGCCCTATCGGGACGGTTTTGCCAAGAGCCACCCTTGCTGAACGCACCATGAAAATGCGACAAACCTTCTGTGATCAGATTAGACCCAGCAATCCGGCTTCCCCTGTTTATTGCCATTTTCATGGCAATTGTCTTTGTGGTTGGCCATGCGTGGGAAAATCGTGAACAGGCCCCCCGAGAATATTCGAACGAGTGCAGTATCTGCCATCATGGTGGCCATGGGCAGGTGCGAGCCGTTGCTCCAATATTCGGGCGGGTTGGGCATATTGCCCTGACTCCGGAAGGTCATCGCTACATTATCCACGTGCTGCTGAATGGTCTTGACGGACCGATCACAGCGGGTGGCGCTCCTTACAACAGTTCCATGCCATCATTCCACCGCCTTTCAGATGATGAAATTGCACGGATTCTGACGTTTGTTGGAGGAAAAGAAATGGCCGCAGGGGGCCCAACATTCACGGCTTCTGAGATCGCTGAAGAGCGTAAACATCTGCTGTCACCTCAGGAAGTTCTGCTTGAACGCCAGAAACTGGAACAGCAGTCCCCTCTCCCATGAAACGGATCGCTTTTCTTGGTTGTCTCGCACTTGCCTGCTGCGGGAAGAAACCGGCTGGCCAAGCCGTTTATGGGCCCAACTGCGGTATCTGCCACCATGGCGGAAGTGGAATGCCCGGGGAAACACCGCCCCTCGTGGGCCGAGTAGATTTCATCGCCCAAACACCTGAGGGTCGCCACTATCTCGCGAATGTTCTTCTGAACGGCCTCCGTGGCAGTTTCACCACGCAGGGCTATCGCTATAACTATTCCATGCCCGCATATCGTGATCGCCTTACTGACCAGCAGATTGCTGATACTCTGAACTGGCTGATTGCACGCGGCAATATCAAGCCTTCACCCACCATCACGCCAGCCGAGGTCGCCAGTGCACGTGCACAGCAGGGTGACCCGGCAGCGAGTTACCAAGAACGACAGCTCCTGGAGCAGAAGCAGCCGCTTCCCTGAGAGCATGACCTTTCCCCAAAGCTGAAGACAGATCCATCATGCAGCGTGTATTTTCCGGCATTCAGCCAACTGGCATTCCTCATCTGGGTAACTACCTGGGTGCACTCCGCAACTGGGCGGCCATGCAGGCAGACCATGATTGTGTCTTCTGCCTCGTGGACATGCACTCGATCACAATGCCCTGGAATCCGGAAGACCTGCGTCGTCAGACGCTTGGCTCGGCAGCCTGCCTTCTGGCAACCGGCATTGAACCGACACGCCTCTACAACCAGTCTGCCGTCAGCGCCCATGCGCGACTGGGATGGATCTTCAATTGTGTTTCCCGCCTCGGCTGGTTGAACCGGATGACACAGTTCAAAGACAAGGCTGGCAAGAACCGCGAGAACCACTCAGCGGGCCTCTATGTCTATCCGAACCTCATGGCTGCGGACATTCTGGCGTTCCACGCTACCCGCGTCCCCGTCGGTGACGATCAGAAGCAGCATATTGAGCTGGCCAATGACATCGCCCAGAAGTTCAACCATGATATGGGTACGGAGTTCTTTCCGCAGATCGAGGCCTTTATTCCTCCAGCGGCAGCCCGCGTCATGAGCCTGCGCGACGGCACGAAGAAAATGTCCAAGTCGGACCCCTCCGAACAGAGCCGCATTGTTCTGACAGATACCCCGGACGAAATCGCTCTGAAGATTCGCCGCGCCAAGACAGATTCCGACGCGCTGCCAAGCGACGTTGAGGGACTGGAAGACCGGGCGGAAGCCCGCAATCTGGTGGCTATTTACGCGGCCATGTCAGACGAAACGATGTCTGACGTTCTGGCGCGTTTCGGTGGGCAGGGCTTTGGCCCGTTCAAAAACGCTCTGGCCGATCTGCTCGTAGAAAAACTTGGGCCAGTTGCCACCGAGACAGCCCGCCTGATGCAGAACGAAGACCACATCATCTCCGTCCTGCGCGCAGGCGCCGACCGGGCCCGTGAAATTTCCGAGCCGATCGTGCAGGAAGCAGAGCGACTAGTCGGTTTTATTCGCTGATTTTTTTCTTCTTGGACGAACGGGACACCGGCTCGTCCAGAAGATCCATGATTTCCGCAGCGGCTGCATCCGCAGGCGTACCCACAGCGGGAGAGAGCTTTTCCAGCACCTCTTCAAATGCCATCTGCTGCTTCTTTGCCGCTGCCGGATCATCAAGCAGCTTTGAAACCATATCCGACAGCTTTTCAGGCGTGCAGTTTTCCTGCAACATTTCCGGCACCACTTCACGTCCGGCCAGCAGATTGACCATTGCCACGTATGGCACCTTGATCATCCGACGCGCCATCATCGCCGTTAGCGGATTCACCCGATACGTCACCACCATCGGCACATTGCCCATGGCAAGCTCAAGCGTGGACGTCCCCGACTTTGTCAGAGCGCACTGAGCCGCTGCAAACGCGTCGTGCTTATCATGAATATCAGTCACGATATGCGGCTGTACGGGCCATTTACGAATAAGGTTGCGCACGGTCGGCGCAATGACCGGAGCGACCGGTATCACCGGGCAGATATCCGGATGCGTCTTACGCAGAATGTCCAGCATCTTGCGAAAAACTGGCAGCAGCTTCGGAACTTCAGAGCGCCGGCTTCCTGGCATCAAAATCAGGACGGGTGCCGTTTCAGGAATATTATGCCGCGTCCGAAAGCGTGCAGCGTTTCCCTGTCTTACACCCGACTGCAACACCGGATGACCGACGAACCGCGCTTCCAGTCCTCTCTGCGCAAACCATTCAGGCTCAAACGGTAAAAGGCAGAGCAACCGATCCCAGAGCCCGGGGAATTCCTTGACGCGATTTTCGCGCCAGGCCCAGACCTGCGGTGCAACGTAATGGACGCGCTTGAAGCCGGAATTTTCAATTTTCTGAAGAAGTCGAAGTGCAAAACCGGGGCTGTCTATTGTGACAACCAGATCAGGCTTCCGAAGCTCGATATCCTGAACAGCTTCCAGAAGCCGCTGCCGCAAATGCCTGACCCGTGGCAAGACTTCCACAAGCCCCATGACAGCCAGATCACTCATCGGGAACAGACTGTGAAGCCCAAGGGCTTCCATGCGGCCACCCCCGACTCCGGCAAACACCAGCGTCGGGTCCTGCGCATGAAGCGCCAGCATGAGACGTGCACCAATCACGTCTCCACTGGCTTCCCCCGCCAGAATCCAAATCACGCGCCCATGCTGGGGCGTGGGAGCACCCGGCTGGAAGGCTCTGTTACCCGGCTGATGCGCCAGTTCGGATTCTGGAAGAGAGTTCATCGGCGCAACGTAGCTCCTGTTGCCTTGAGAACCGCAGCTTCCACCGATTTGGAAAGCGCTTCAAGGCCGACATCCGTCAGACTTTCGGTCTGTGGCTGCAGGACAACCTCAACACCGAGAGAACGATGCCCTTCCGGCAGGCTACCACCTTCAAAGACGTCAAAGAGGCGAACATCCTGAATCAGGTTCCGGTCGGCCATACGAACGGCCTTGAGAACAGCCTGTGCTTCAACATCCGGCCCAGCAAGGAACGCGAAGTCACGACGCACTGGCTGCAGCGCTGAGAGCGCAGGAGGCGTCTTCTTTTTAGCCTTGGGCTGCGGGATACGATCCAGATACAGCTCGAAAGCCACAACAGTCCCCGTCAGACCAAGCGCGCGTGCCGTGCGAGGATGCAGTTCACCAAAGCTACCCAGAACCAGCTTAGGACCCTGCCGTACCTGACCTGACCGACCCGGATGATAAAAGCCCGGAGCATCTGCCGTGACAGACAAAGAAGCTTCCGGAACACCAAGCGCGGTCAACGCGGCCGTCAGATCCGCCTTGGCGTCCCAGAGCGTTGCTTCCTGCGCAGCCTGACCGGGTTCACGAGCCGTCAATCCGCCGCGCAAGCCAGCAACACGCAGGTGCTGACCTTCGAAATCAAAACATGGACCGATTTCAAACAATGCACCTTCGCCAGAAAGCCCCAGACCACGCGCCAGATTACGGCCGAGTGCACGCGCCAGATTGACAAGCGGCGTCGGGCGCAACTGATCCAGATCCATGGCGATCGGGTTCAGCAAACGCTGCGTTTCGGGCACATCACCAAACAGAACTGCGTCTTCATGAGCAACGAAGGAGAAACCAACCGTCTCCATCATCCCACGTGCTGCACAGATACGGCGCATTAGCGCTGCACGCGCCTGAAGAGGCGTGACTGCCGGAGCCGCGACCATGGCCAACTGAGGAAGTGGCACAGCCGGCACAGCATCCAGCCCATATAGACGTAGCACTTCCTCTATAAGGTCACATTCCGCTTCCATGCGCGGAACATTCGCTGCTGCCTTTGCGGCAACGTTCTCATCAAGTGTCACGGCCTGAGCCAGAACCTGACCGGATGCAACGTCATTCCTCCAGGATGGAACTGCGAAAGTTGCCTCCTCGTCATTCCGCTCAACGACCTCGAAGCCGAGATGCTCCAAAGACCGCACCGCCTCATCCGCAGGAATAGTGACGCCACCCAACGTTGCCAGACGCTCAAAACGCAGCGTAGCCGTGCGTTTCCAATTGGGGAGTTCGCCAGCCTCCGTGATTTCGCTCGGCTCACCACCACACAAGTCACGGATCATTGCTGTGGCCGCTTCGAGGCCGCTACGAACCAGCGCAGGATCAATGCCGCGCTCGAAACGCTGACGGGCATCCGTATGAATGGCGAGACGGCGGCCAGTCAGAGCAATCCGAACAGCATCGAACAACGCGGATTCAACAAACACGTCTGTCGTGTTCTCATCCACACCGCTCTGCTGACCACCCATGATGCCCGCAAGCGACTGCACACCAGCATCATCGACGATCACCATATCGTCCGTCCCCAGGACGTACTCATTGCCATCCAGCGCCGTGAAAGTCTCACGTGCTGCGTGGGTCACTGTCAGGGTGCTGCCAGAAAGTTTCGCAACATCAAAGACATGCAGAGGCCGACCGAGATCATATGTGAGGTAGTTCGTGACATCCACCAGAGCCGAAATCGGCTTCACGCCAACCGCCTGAAGACGGCGCTGCAGCCAACTCGGGCTTGGACCATTCTTTACGCCACGAATGACACGGCCTACAACGTACGGGCAGTCGGGATTTTCGGATTTCCACGAGATTGGTGATTCGAAATCACCCTCAAGAGCTTCTGTCAGCCATGGCTTGAGATGCCCGATCCCGGCGGCAGCCAGATCACGCGCAATACCGCGAATGCTCAGCGCATCGCCACGGTTCGGTGTAATCGCGATTTCAATGACCGGGTCATCAAGCTCGGCATAAGTCGCGTAAGCTTCACCGATCGGAGCCGTTTCTGGCAGTTCGGCGATGCCGTTGCTCTCCTCACCAAGGCCAAGCTCACGCAGGGAACACAGCATACCACCGCTTTCCTCACCGCGGATCTTGCCCTTCTTGATGGTGATATCCAGCCCCGGAACATACGTCCCCGGAGGCGCAAAAATCACATGGATGCCAGCACGTGCATTCGGTGCACCGCACACGACCTGCAAATCTTCATAACCCGCACCAGCAGCGACGCGGCAAAGTTGAAGACGGTCCGCATCCGGATGACGATGCGCCTCCAGAATTTTGGCCGTTCTGAAACCTACCAACTTCTCGGCTGGGTTTTCAACGCTCTCAACTTCAAGACCGATGCCGTTCAGACGGGCACAGATCTCTTCGCAAGATGCTGTAAAATCAAGATGTTCACGCAGCCAGGAGAGAGAGAACTTCATGTCACACGCCCTCCGTCAGCGTGGCGGGAGAGAAAGCGGAAAATCCGTAGTGACGCAGCCAGCGCAGGTCACTCTCATAGAACGACCGCAGATCCGGAATACCGTTCTTAAGCATGGCCAGACGCTCGACGCCCATGCCGAACGCAAAGCCCTGCCACTCCGCCGGATCAAGCCCACAATTGGCCAGCACGCGCGGGTGCACCATGCCGGACCCCAGAACTTCCAGCCAATCGGACCCTCCGCCAATCTCGCCTGTCGCCTTGGACCAACCGATATCCACTTCCATGGAAGGCTCAGTAAATGGGAAATAAGATGCACGGAAACGCACCGGCAGATTAGGCTTGTCGAAGTAGACGCGCAGGAACTCGATCAGGCAGCCCTTGAGGTGCCCAAGAGTAATATTGCGATCAATGACCAGACCTTCGCACTGATGGAACATCGGCGAATGGGTTGCGTCATGATCGGCACGATACGTGCGGCCGGGAGCAATGATGCGGATGGGTGGCTTCTGACCAATCATGGTCCGGATCTGAACGCCAGACGTCTGGGTCCGCAGAACACGCGGTTCATTGCTGCCTGATTTGGGCGGAAGATAAAAAGTATCGTGCTCGGTCCGTGCCGGATGGTGATCCGGCGTATTGAGTGCCGAGAAATTATGCCATTGGCTTTCGACATCAGGCCCTTCCGCGACGGAAAAACCCATGGCGCCAAAGATGGCTGTCATTTCTTCAATGGTGCGGCTGATCGGATGAATGGCACCTGTCACCACAGAAGGGGCAGGCATCGTGATGTCCACCCGTTCGGCTTTCAGGCGTGCTTGAAGCGCTTCTTCTTCAATCTCCCGACCGCGATCTTCGATCACCTTGGTCAATTCGTCCCGCAGGCGGTTTAAAGCCTGTCCGCGCAGTTTGCGCTCTTCGGGGTCGAGTTTGCCAAGCTGTTTGAGCAGCCCGGTGAGAGCGCCAGACTTGCCCAGCGTTCCAACGCGAACGGCATCCCATTGCGCGCGGTCCTGAGCAGCGCCCAGCGCAGCAAGAGTTTCATTCTTCAGCGTGTCGAGATCGTCAGCCATACCGCCCATCGCTTACAGTACAAATACAAAACGGGCCGCCCTGATAACAGGACGGCCCGCCAGTCACCAGCCCCCACGATTGGGGATCAGGTCTGAATAGCTCAGGCTGCGAGAGCGGCCTGTGCCTTCTTGACGATTTCTGCGAAAGCAGCTGCGTCGTCGAAAGCAATGGCAGCAAGAACCTTACGGTCGATCTCGATGCCAGCCTTGTCCAGGCCATTGATGAACTTGCTGTACGTCAGACCGTGCTCACGGACAGCAGCGTTGATACGCTGGATCCACAGAGCGCGGAAATCACGCTTCTTGTTGCGACGGTCGCGATACGCATAGCGCAGCGCCTTCTCAACGCGCTCGAGAGCAATACGGTAGTTCGTAGACGAACGGCCGCGGTAACCCTTGGCGAGATCGAGAACTTTCTTGTGACGGGCGTGCGTCGTTACGCCCCGCTTAACACGTGCCATGTACCTTAATCTCCCTTAGAGCCCGTAGGGCGCCCACTGCTTGATGGTCTTTGCGTCCATATCCGTCATGGTCTGAGGACCACGGTTGGTGCGCTTCATCTTCTGCGGGCGGTTGATAAGGCCGTGGCGCTTGTTGCCTGGGCCGCACATTACCTTGCCGGTCGCGGTGATCTTGAACCGCTTCTTGACCGACGACTTCGTCTTCA
>NZ_JBDOBO010000089.1:0-8703 GCF_047723935.1 Gluconobacter sp. | reverse complement strand
ATATTGACCATCCCCTTCTTCAAGTAATGGAATTGCATTGGGAGGATAGGTAGGATCATGCGATAGTTCTTTATATGCGTTTAATACATTAAGATAATAATCATCCGGCACCCCCAAGCCATAGGTTTCATATGCACCATGGACAATTATACCAAAATGAGAAAGAAACTCCCGATACTCGGCAGAAAGAGGAAAGCCTAGAGCGGTTTGTAGCGCATTAATGCTTTCCGTATCAGTGGGTCGAGTAATTGCCTTATGTTCTTGTACTATCTGTTCTAGAGTCTTCATTTCTTTACTCACTTAAGGGGTATTTTTGATCTGGTTTGCCCGCGCTTTCCAATGATGAGCGCGCTCTAAACCGAAATCTTCACGGATTATCTGTGATTTATCTATCTTGTTGTGTAGTATATTATCGTTGCCATTCGCTCGATGTTCATTCCCTGTCAGTTCAGCCAGTGGCGAGTCTGGTTTTTGCCCAATATGGTGCAGTTCGATTGGTTTTTGGTTTGCATCCAATGGCGGTCGGCCATCTTCCATACGCTGTAGATTGGTCTGGCCCAGTAAGTCTTTCTGGTCGTAGTCAATATCGGTACGGATTAAGACGTTCTTACCGTTAATATCTTTACATTTAAGATTGGCATCTTCATAAATTTTTGCTTCGGGTTCACTACCAATCGCATCAATCACATCGTCCGTATATTCCTTTTCCTTCAGGCGTTCGCGAGTTGTCTCGCTCAGTTCAGGAAGTAATTCCCTACGGTTTTCCTGTGTCAGAGAGATCGGGCGGTCCAGTTGCTTAACATCCCGGCATAGATCTGGCATCTGTTTTGCCAGTTTGGCCAAAGGAGAAAGATCACGGGATCGTTCAATAGGTAACATCTCAAAATTGGATAAACCGGACTTCACTGAATACCTACCTTTTCATATTGAGCACGCCACGCTGAGTAGATACCAACATTGTGCTCATGCCGAACGCTATAGTCCTTCATCATGCAGTGCTCCGCAGCAAGGGCGAGGTCTACTGACGCACCCGGAATATATTCCAAGACCAAATCTCTGAGTAGACGACACAACTGAGTATAGTCATTAGCCTGTTCTACAATCCTACGCACTGTTGAGCGACAACCAAGCGCATCAACCAACAGACCTGCCAGACAGTCAAACGAATTGGTTTTGTGCAGGTCTAGATTATGGGTACTTTTATATTCCTCAACGGTTTTCAGTAGGCTGATTTTAATATGGCTAGGGAAAGGGAGCATAGACAACCCGTATTGTAACAGATCAGTGTCCACTTTGGTTGAAACACCTAGGTATGTAATCAACAACATTTTGGCTAGTTGTAAGTTGAAATCATAACGGCTAATATTGTTTTTTGTATCAGGATGATAATGGTAAGGGGTTTCCTTGCCACGGAACTTGCTTATCTGGCACAGTACCGGTTCCAGCCAGTCATTCTGATAGACGATCGCAACACCCTTGGGTAGGCGGGTGATTTCTTCCAACTGGTCATCGCTCAGGGCTATCGATTTCCCCAGCAGGCGGCGGTCTGATTCGTCAGGCAGACGCATGATGATTTTGGTATTGGTATTGCGAATAGCAGCGATATCGACCGCGTGCGGCGATTGATCGACAATGATGAAGCCTTCGCCGTAAGTACGCATTTCGGCAATGGCGTTCGTCAGCATTTCCACTGACTTGCCAACAAGGCCACTTTCTTCATTACCGATTTCGGGACTACGTTTCAGGATATTATGCGCTTCCTCCAGCACGGTGACATGCTGCAGTGGCAGATTCATGCCTCCACTAACCATACGGTGTTCGCTTAGCCGCATAATGAGTATGCCCATAATCAGGGCCTTGGTTTCGACCGATCCGATACGGCTGAGGTCAACAATGACATTACTGTCAAACAATACTGTATTGTCAGTCTCGCCCGTGCCAAAAAGTTGGCCGTTCAGCCCGTTGGTCAATGACTTGATCCGCGTGCACAGGGCTCCGGTATAGTTACCTTTGCTTTCGGGAGAATAGGCTGATTCCGCGATGACCTCCTCCAATGTGCCAAGCAGATCAACAAATGTCGGGAACAGATCCTCACTGTAACGGTTACAAGATGTTTCCAGATCCCATCCGCATTTCTGATAGGCTTGCAGGATGGCGTCCTTGAGCACGGCAGGCATGGCGGCATACATTGGCCAGCACACATTGAATATCTCGATCAGGCGGTCAACGTGCTCGAGTACATGAATACCAGCAGGAAAGCCAAATGGGTTGATCCGCAGCATGGCACTATGGGCGGGGTTGGTCCCCAGAACGCTTACATCGGGGCGTTGGCCAAAGACATTCTTGTATTCGCCTTTAGCTGGTTCGATGACCAGAAAGGGTACGCCCGCTGCACTGATTTGCTCAAGAATCTCATACAGCGTATTGCTCTTGCCTGCCCCAGTGGAGCCACTAATAAACATATGGCTCGACAGTTGGTCCATATCCAGTTTGATAGTCTGTGGCAGGTTCTCCCAGAGATGGCGGATATGGCCCAGTTCCAACGTTCTGTGAGCAGAGCCAACCGGTGACTGCCCGTCAAGACGCTGCACCTTGCGGCCAAAGACCTGTGTTTCAACTACCGATACCGTTGAAGTGGAACGCCGAGGCAGGCTAAGTTGAATTGCCATCTCCTTACCTGACACCAAGGTAGCTGGCGTCACGAAGGAAATCGGAACACGCTTATCAAAGCCAGACTGGAGTTCTGGATGATTCAAGCGTGTCAGCCAATCAATCACAGTGGATTTTTTGCTTGATGTCCATGTTGTCAGAGCAAAGTCTTCATGACTGGATTTGCTGCCACGAATCAGGCCAAGAAAAATGCTGGCCAATGCTTCTGATGACGCACTGCTATCACCGATAAAATAAGCGGCAGTATTCCAACCACCATACGTTTTGGCTTCGTCAATCCGCTGCAAGTGATGGTCAATTCTGCCAAGCAACTGTTCAATGGTCTTGTCCACTGTTTCAATTGACATCTGGCGGCTACTACCGTCTGTCTGGTTGAACGACTGGCCTTGGGTGCTGTTCGCGGTCTGCGTGGCTGTATGTGTTCGGACAGTAGACTCGCTGCGTGATGTGCCATGGCTTTCACTGTTACTCTCAGTGGTGGACTGGTTGGTACTGCGGCTTTCGTTGGTGCCATGACTGGTCGAGCTATTAACACCGTAGTTTCCGCTTATACCCAGATTGGTTCCAGTCGTACGGCTTGCATTGAAGGCGCTTGAAACCATGGAGCCGATCTGACTACCAATTACGCCCCCAATCGGCCCATATACATTTCCTGCTATACCGATGCCAGCGCCAATAATGGATGCAAATCGGGAACCAACAGTAGGGGCAGTGTGCGAAGTAGAACGACCGGCCTGAATACCGAAAGAAGTGGTGGTGCCATGGCTCTCACCTGTAGAGGTGCCAACCGTATGACTGCTTCCCGTCGTGTTACCGATGGAGGTGCCAACCGTATGACTAGTACCTCGAGTTTCGGTCAAACCAAGACTGTGTCCAAGCGAGTTACTCAGTCCCTGGCTAATGTTCAGCCCAATGCTGGCACTGTCCTGCTCTCCATAAGTCAGGGAAAGTTTGGCCAATGGCGATAATTGGGTAGCGACCTGTTCGTAGCCGATGCGGATCACGTCCAGGCTTTGCGAGGAGACAGGGTCCGCCAGGATCAGCGCTTGATACACATGGTTTTCGGCTGCGTCGATGAAGCGTTCCAGACCCTGCATGAAATGGTCGCGATTTTCGGTAGAGAGTGCCGGCACGCCTGTAACAGCGGTAATACTGGCGGATGCATTCTCCTTTTCCGCTTCCATCTGGTCAAACAGGGCATTTGCTTCGGGCAATTTCAGCGGATGCAGGGCGCTTCCAGGAAAATGTCCCCGGAAGGTCTCGCGCAGCAGGTCTCCTGAATTCTGGCCCAGCATCTTACCCGGTTCACCACGGGTGCCAATAAACAGTTCGGTCTCGCAGCCATTCGAACGCAGGAACAAAAAGACGGCATACCCCGCAGCCCCAAGCGCCGTATAAGCGGCAGTCGTGCTTTCCAGAACTGACTGCTTGTTGTCCTGTACGATCCGTTCAATACGGTACACACGCATGTCAGTTGCGCGCGAGAAAGGAGTGCGCTGATCAGGACTGGAAACCGGATAGTATGCAAGCTCGCTTAAATAGCTGCGTGTGATCAATGCGCGGCCAGCATCAAGGTTCAGTAGGGCTTTTTCCTGCGTCTCACGCACTATTTGTGAAGAGAGGCTGGAGGTATTGGTTGGCATCTGCTTAGTTGTCCTGCTCAATCGGAAGGAAGGGGTTGCCTGATGTGACGCGCTTGGTTATGCCGACTAACTGTTCAGATTAATTACAATGAACATGACCACTACGATGACTACGGCAACTGCACCGCCGATCATCAAGAAGACTCTGCATGGAATAGACCACCATTCGGTAGAGTCCTTCTGCTTGGCAGTTGCCTGCCCTGTTGTTCCAGGTTTCTGGTGGTCTGCTGTCTGACCGGTCTTGGAACTTGGATGTGCCGCGGCACGAATGCTGCTGTTACTGCGCGGAGCAACGGGGGAGAGCGGGGCAAAGCCTTTTACTCCCTGCTGTCTCAACAGGGAGCGGACCGAGATCAGATGGCGGAATCGTTCCTCAGAGAAATTGGTCTTCAGATAAACGGTCTGGTTATCGTAATACTGGCTGGTCCACAGCTTCTGATCAGTTTCCATGCCGCGCGCGAAGCTTTTCTCGGCAAATGGTTCAAATAGGCCCGGCACTTGGCGCTGAGCCCACGCCATGGTCGCTTCCAGGTCTGCGCTGGTCAGGGTGTTGTTATTCAGTTCCATGCGCAGCGCAGTACGGATGGTCGGTAGGTCGCCTTCCTGTACAAACTGCTGCAGGTTGTTTGAAGGGGTATAGTTTACCGCTACTCTGCTTGTGCTTTCCCGACTTTGAGATGGGGTCGGAGGAATAAATCCTCTCGCACCCTTGTTTTTTAAAAGCTCTCTTACCCTGATCAGGTATTCGATCCGTTCACGTGAAAAGTCGCTGTTTTCAAGTTTTCCAAGATTGTCATAGTAATTTTCCGAACTTCTACTCACAGGAGTATTGGATTTCAGAAAATCTCTATCCGCTTCTGGCGCCAGAACACTTAGTATTATCGGCTCATTCCGCACAATCTCGTCCAGACGCTTCCGCAGTTGCGCAGTAGTTGTCCGGGGATCCTTAAGCAGGGCTAGATAGGCTTTCCTAGCCGTGGCAATCATTTCATCAGTCATTTCATGCCTTCCTTCAGACAGCCAGCGTGCTATCAAGCTCGAGTTTAAAATTTTCGATCCACGCATATTGTTTTTTTGCTTCGGCGATCGCTTTTTCACGCGCCTGCTTATCCGTTGTTTTTTCCTTCAAAGACGCCATAATTTCCTGAAACTTGCGATCGAATTCATGGTTCAAAAATTCCACGTAATCTGTAACCAGCTTATCTTTGCCATCTTCAATCTGCTCACGAGCCTTCACAACAAGATCTCTAAACTGGGTTTCGATAAGCGTGACGCGTTCCCTCCACATAGTCCCTAAGTCGACATAGTCTTCCGAACCATATTCCGTGACAGTTTTGGTCCTGCCCCACGAGAACGGATTCCACCATCTACTGTCATCAACTTCTTTGGTGCCGGTCGCAATCTGCTTTGTCTTGATTTCATCTTGGCGCATGGAAAGATTGAAAGAAATGTTGGATATTGCTTGTTTTAATCCATCCAGTATAGGCAGATCCAGTTGTTCCGTTCCTTCAAACAGGCCAGCAATATAGCGCTGGTATTCCTTGTAAAGGTCATTACGGATCAGTTCCTGCGACGAATGGAACAATGCTTCGTAAGCATTGACCGACTTCCTGTGCTGGAAACCGAGGGAGCTTTCCGCTTTAGAAAGTAGCCTTCTGGCATAATCGAGAGAAACTTCCTTATCGTGAAATTCTGTGGCTAGTTCGCGCAAGACAGGCTCGACGGAAGCTTCCAGTTCTCCTAACTGCTCCTCTGTCTCGCGGGGCAGCAGCTTGCCTTCGTATTCGAGCCTATTCTTGTAGGCTGCGGTATCAAAGCCCTTTTCCTGACGCTGCTTCAGTTCGCTGATTTCGGCATTCAGTTGGTCCAATGTGCGTTGGTCCTGATCAAGCTGCTCGACCAGCGTCGCCTCGTTCAGGCCCACCGTAATAGCCTGCGTCATCGCGTCATGAACCCGCTTGAGCCGATGAGGCAGATTGTATTTGTCGATGTATTCATCAATCATCGTCTCGACTGCCGGTAGGCCGCTGCTCAGCATAAGGTCGGAATAGCCCTTGCCATCTAGCGCACGATGCACCATCGAAGTCACAGGCATGTATTGCAGCATGTTCATGCTTGAATCTTCGGTAAACAGGTCCGCCATTGCCTTGTAATCAGATCGTTCCTTTCGGGTCTGCCGATCACCGGGCTTGCGAATCAGCCGGGTAAGATTTGCGGAAACCGGATAGACCTGCGGGTTAGGAATACCATTGCTGGCAAGGTAATGCCTGATCCGCTCTAGTATCGCGGAAATGTCCTCCCCGCTTTCCGGGTCAACCATGTCCATTTTATTGACTACAAAGATAAAGCGGTCCTTACTTTGCTTGCCGCCCTTGCGCATGGTTTCGGCTACTAGTCCGAGAAGGTTCTTGTCGTCGGTTGTACCTAATTGCGTGGCATTGAGCACATACAGAATCAGCGGATTACGTCGAGAATCCTGAATAAACTTCATGGTAACGCGCTGATGTTCTTCATCTTGGCTGTTGTTGGGGCCCGGGGTATCAGTTAGGACCAGCCGTACCTCTTCGCGCTCTCGGACCGCTACGATGTCGCCTTCGATATCTATCTGCCTGATTCCAGACGCTGCGTTCCATTCGCGCAGACGTTCTAAGGTAAGATTGCTGTCCTCGGCAATCTGTTCACCCTTCATATTCTGGCAGGTACCAGTAAAGTGTCCGTGCATCTGGTCATTGTCAGTAATGCGGGTGATGGTGGCGGTAGTAGCTTCATTACCCGCAGGTAGAAGGTCACGGCCAAGCATGGCGTTGATCAACGTCGATTTGCCAGATGACATGGTAGCAACAACATAGACATCAAAATCACGGTTGAAAGCGTCATTAAGGGAATGGCTGATGCTCTCGTCATTAGTGATAAACTGAGAAAATGATGGATTCTGGCGTGCTTCGTCGACTAGTTCGCGAATCTGTTCAAGGCGTCGTTCGGCGGGAATGGCCTTGATCCACTCCAGATCAACCTGCATGCCTTCAGCAATGGCCACTTGGGCGGCTTCCTGAATATCGAGAAAATCCGACTCGATCCCTTTGAATACAATGCGGAAATGGTTGTCTCCATTGAACAGGATGCTCAACTCATCAAAAAACTTTTCCACCCATATCTGCAGGCGTGATTCTCGGTAACTCGAGAGCTTGCACCCTTCTGCTGGAGGCAGACCATTGAAGAGAAAGGTCGTTTCTACAATGAAAGGATTATGAGTGATCTGAATGGTATTCATGGCGTCCTTTACCATCTGTCGTTGATTACGGATCAGAAGTTCAGCAGTGCAGAGGCCTCCGGCCACCACTATCTGCTGAAGGTCGTAAGTCGGCGAGGATGTGGCATCATGCCGGTTTTTCAGCTTCAACCGTGTCAGTCCGTCAAACATGCGCATAACGCGTTCCCTGATCAGTCCAGGTGCTATCGTGGCTTGCACAACGGCGCGCTTTTCCACATCGGATTTTTCTAATGCCTGACGTAATTCAAGCCGTTCCCTTCGTGTCAGGGGAACATGGTCAAGCGCCTTGCGGGCGCAGAGTGCCACATGCGCCATCGCTGGAATAATAACGGGCTGCTCGAACCCAACTTCTTCCAGATAAATTTTAGCAATCTGTACGTATTTTTCGATGCTTTCACCCATATCTGGGTCAAGGACATCAACCTTGTTCAGGACAAAATAGATAGATAGATCTGTTTTGTGACGCATTTCATGACGCAACTGTTTAAGAAGGGTTCGGTCGTCACATGTTCCAATCTGGGTAACATTCAGAATGTAAAACATGGTACTGAACTCAATGGTTCTGACCGCTTCAAACATCAATTGAGCATGGTCATGATCCTGACTATTATTGGGCCCAGGGGTATCGTATAATGCAACCTTGTAGGGAAGACCAAAAATCGGCTTGGAACTGCCATACAAAAATATACACCGCACAACAGAGTCTGCATTCCATGCCTGGACAGTTTTGGTAGATACTGGCGTGAAATGCGCCAGTTCTTGCCCATCGCTCGCATAACAGATACCGCTGAACTGCTGGTCTCCATGGTCTTGGCACAGAATGCCAGTTATGCAGGCTGTTGTTGCCTCATTGGCAGAATGCAGAATCTCAGTGCCAAGCAATGCATTGATGAAAGATGACTTTCCCGCACTCATGGTTGCAGCAACCATAACGTGCATGCCGGTATCTTTCTGGTTAACAACAGATTTCTGAACGGCGCTTAGCAAGATGATTTCCCGAGCATTGATGGTATTTTTTCATAATATCATAATATCATAATCCGTCTTATTGCAAGAGGAGGCGTATTGGAATTCAAATTTTATAATGAAAAATTATTTCCAATAGCATTCATATATTGC